>VBLN01000236.1:0-3205 GCA_005878685.1 Deltaproteobacteria bacterium
TACAGCTTGTAGTCGATGCTATCCACCACAGCTTGCCAGCTCGCCTCGATCACATTATGCGAGACCCCGACGGTTCCCCAGCGGTCTTTTTTGTCCCCCGACTCAATCAAGACCCTGACCGAAGCGCCCGTTCCCTCGCCTGAAGACAGCACTCGGACCTTATAATCGAGCAACTCCACTTCCTTGAGAGAGGGATAGAACTTCGTCAAGGCCCTACGGAGCGCTTGATCCAAGGCGTTCACTGGGCCGTTACCCATCGCTGCCGCATGCTCCATGACGCTGTCGACTTCGACCATGATCGTCGCCTCGGAGAGTGGAGGCTCACTTTCTTTTCTCTTTTCATCGATCACCCGAAAGCCGATCAGACGGAAATTCTTCTTCTTTCTCCCCAAGGCTTCCTGGATCAGAAGCTCAAAGGAGGCCTCGGCCGCCTCAAATTCGTATCCTTGGCTCTCCAAATCTTTGATGCGCCGCAAAATCTCTTGAACCGCGTGGTCATCGCCTTTCAGATCGATGCCATATTCCTTTGCCTTGTAGACGATGTTGCTCCGGCCGGCCAAGTCTGAGACCAAGACCCTCTGCCGATTGCCCACCAACTCTGGATCGATATGCTCGTAGGTTTCGCGATTCTTGAGAATCCCCGCTACGTGCATGCCGCCCTTGTGGGCGAACGCGCTGTCCCCAACGTACGGCTGATGCTTGTTGGGATGGATATTGGCCAGCTCGAACAAGAAGTGGGATACCTCGCGCAGCTTCTTTAGCTGTCCGGGCTCGATGCAGTTCTTTCCCACCTTGAGTTGCAGGTTGGCAATGAGCGAACAGAGATTGAGATTGCCGCAGCGCTCGCCGAACCCATTGATCGTCCCCTGAACTTGGCGCACTCCCATCTCCACAGCCGCCATGGTGTTGGCCACCGCCAACTCCCCATCATTGTGACAGTGGATACCCAGAGGCTTGGAAATGACACCCTTAAGGCTAGCAATCGCCTCGGTAATATCGCTGGGAAGACGGCCGCCGTTGGTATCGCACAAAACGATGCAATCGGCGCCGCCTTCTTCTGCCGCCTTGAGGCACTCCAAGGTGTACTCGGGGTTCGAGCGGTAACCGTCGAAAAAATGTTCCGCGTCAAAAATCACTTCGTCCATCCGCTCCTTCATGAAAGCGATCGAGTCAGCAATGATCTCTAAGTTCGCCTTCTTGCTGATTCTCAAATCGTCGCGCACATGAAGATCCCATGTCTTTCCTACGAGCGTTACGACCGGCGTATCCGCATCCAGGAGTATCTTCAAACTTAAATCCTGAGAAGGCTTGGACGAGGGCTTCCGCGTCATCCCGAAAGCGGCAATCTTGATGCGCTTGAGTTTAAGCTTCTTAACCTCTTTAAAGTACTCCTCATCCCGCGGATTGGAGCCCGGAAACCCTCCCTCGACATAGTCGATTCCCAGCTCCTCCAACTTCTCCGTGATGCGGAGCTTATCCTCCAATGTGAACGAGATATCTTCAGCCTGGCACCCATCTCTTAGAGTCGTGTCATAGATCAAAACGTCTTTCATAGATTCCCCTGATTTTCGATAAAGGCATCGTGCAACACTCGAACCGCGAGCTCGGTATATTTCTCGTCGATCACCACGGATATTTTGATTTCCGATGTCGAAATCATCTCTATGTTGACCCCCTCCCGGGCAAGGAGTTGAAACATCTTGGCGGCCACCCCCGCGTGAGTCCGCATCCCGACCCCCACGATCGAAACCTTCGCGATGTTAGGATCCACTGTTACGCCCTTGGCTTGGATCACTGAGGCGGTCTTTTCGACAAGAGCAATCGCTTTCTTATAATCCGCCTTCGGAACGGTAAAAGTCAAATCCGTGGTCCCGTCCTCGCTGGCGTTCTGAATAATCATATCCACGACGATGTTTGCTTCCGCAATCGGAGAAAAGATCTGAGCCGCAAGTCCCGGACGATCCGGCACCTTTAAAAGTGTAATCTTGGCCTCATTCTTGTCATAAGTCACCCCGGAAACCAAAACCGAATCCATAGCTTGATCCTCCTCCACCAGCCATGTCCCTGGAGCCTCCGAAAAGCTCGAGCGAATATGGACAGGCACGGAAAATTTCATCGCCAGTTCCACCGAGCGTATCTGCAGCACTCTAGCACCGGTGCTTGCCATCTCGATCATCTCCTCGTGAAAGATCCGATCCAATTTTTTCGCCGTCGGGCAGATATTAGGATCCGTGGTAAATACGCCCTCCACATCTGTGTAGATCTCGCAAACTTCAGCGTTCAGCGCAGCGGCAATGGCCACAGCGCTTGTATCCGATCCTCCGCGCCCCAGCGTTGTAATGTTGTCCTCCTCGTCCACGCCTTGGAACCCCGCCACCACAACAATCTCCCCGTCTTTCAGCGCCCGCAGGATCCGGTTCGAGTCGATGCTCTTGATTCTCGCCCTACCATAGGAGCTATCAGTCTCGATACGCACTTGATGACCCAAGAATGAGCGCGCCCGTTCCCCCAGGCTCTTGAGTGCCAATGTCAGGAGAGCCGTCGAAACCTGTTCTCCAGCAGCTAATAGGACGTCGCGCTCTCGCTCATCAGGCATCTCGGAAAGCTGATGGGCCAAGGCCAGCAGCTTGTTCGTTTCTCCAGCCATCGCGGAGACCACAACGACCACTTGGTTCCCTCCCTGCTTGGTGACGAGAACCCTTTTGGCGACCTCGCTAATTCGCTCCACCGTCCCCACCGAGGTCCCGCCATATTTCTGCACAATCAAAGGCATCTTTTCTCCCTATCCAACCCCCCACCACCGTTTTGGATTTTAGATTTTCGCTTTTGGACTCTATCCCTTAGATCCTCGATGATCTGGTCGTAGCGGCTGCCATAAGCGACGAAGGTCAACTTCCGTTGGTTTCTGTTGACATGCTCAAATTTGATATTCAGATACTCCTCGGCCTCTCCCACAGGGAGATGATCGAACCACTCAATCAAACTCACGCCATCAGAGAACAGGTACTCCACTAGATCCAACTCTTGCATATCCCGCGGACTTCCCACCCGGTAAAGGTCGATGTGATAGACGGGCAGCCGGCCATGATATTCATTGATCAGCGTGAACGTCGGACTTCGAATCCACGCCTTCTCCCCCACGGCCAGTCCTTCCGCCACGCCCCTGACAAAACAGCTCTTGCCGCTGCCCAATTCCCCCGTGAGT
>VBLN01000236.1:3240-6635 GCA_005878685.1 Deltaproteobacteria bacterium
GAGGAGCGGGAGACCACGCTAAACACGCTCGAATGTTTAATTTTGAGTTTTGAATTTTGAATTGTTTGATTTGTTTCCATCACTCAAAACTCAAAATTCATCATTATACATGCCTGCCTTCTTTCAGCTTTCTTAATCCCTCTGGCAGTCCTTCAATCACATCCGAAGCGATCATTCCTATCTGCCCCTTTTTTGCCGCCACCCCGTCACCGACAAATCCGTGGAGATAGACTCCCAATGTTAGAGCGTCCTCGATGGCAAATCCCTGAGCCAAGAAGCCTCCCAACATTCCCGCCAGGACATCACCCATTCCTCCGCTTGCCATTCCTGGATTTCCTGTCGGATTAATAAAGACCTTTCCATCCATAGTCGCGATGACGGTCCTAGATCCCTTGAGCACGACATAACAACGATGTTCTCGGGCAAAAGAGCGCGCCACACCGACCCTGTCGCGGTTCACCGCGGAAGTTTCCGATCCTATAAGCCGTGCCATCTCTCCCGGGTGGGGCGTAAGAACCGGCGGAGTTTTGGCGCTGCGCAGCCGCTCCACCTCTCCCGCCAGAGCATTGAGCCCATCAGCATCGATCACCCATGGAACTTCGAGATTTCTGAGCAGCCATCTCAGAGCGCCACGCACAGAATCCTTGACGCCCATACCCGGGCCGAACAGCAAGGCGCTCTTCCGGTCGAGCAGTCGATGCCAGCTCTGATCGTTCAACGGCTCCAATTCCTCGTCCGCATTATCGCTCAAAGGCTCGGTCATCACTTCCACCATAGAGCTGGCGAAAATGCCATTGAGAGAACGCGGAGCCGCCAAGGTCACCAAACCTGCTCCCACCCGCATGGCTGCCCGGCAGCCCAGAATCGCCGCGCCGGTTTTTCCTCTGGAGCCCGCCATCACTAAAAGATGACCGTAGGTTCCCTTATGCGTGTCCGGCTCCCTCAAGGGAACAAGCCAACGAACATCCTGCTCCTCTAGAAGCTCCGTTCTAGGAGCTACTTCCTCGACTGCCCTCGAATCGATGCCTATATCCGCCACTACCAACTCGCCGACATAATTGAGTCCGGGATAGGTCACCTGTGCCAGCTTAGGATAACCCATGGTGACGGTCATCTCCGCTTTGACAGATGTCCCAAGAGGTCGTCCGCTATCCGCATCCAAACCCGAGGGAATATCCACGGCCACCACTGGTAGACCGGAGGAGTTAATCAAAGCGATCACTTCCGCATAAAGGCCGCGCACCTCATCTTTGATCCCCGTTCCTAAAATAGCATCCACCAGAAGTCTTTTTCCTTTCATCCGTTGAGCCACAAGTCCAATGGAGTCGGATGCCACTTCGCAGAGCTTTCCCTTTGCCTTAAGGTAAGCGCGCAGATTGCTCGCAGCGTCGCGAGACAACTCCTCCTTCCGGGCCAGGAGCACGACCTCGCAGGGTATTCTTTTTTTTTTAAGGAGGCGCGCAACCACGAAGCCATCGCCTCCGTTGTTGCCTTTTCCGGCCACTACCAGCACCCCGCCTCGAGCGAGTTTCTCGAAGCGATCCAGTATGGCCTCGGCGACCCCTTCTCCGGCACGCTCCATCAAGACCAAACTCGGAACACCGTATTTCTCAATAGTCAGGCGGTCCAGCGCGCGCATTTCCCGAGCGGTGACAACAAGCATAGGTTCAAGCCGGTTTAACTTCCTTCTCTGGCTCTTTTGAACAACTCCTTCATTTCTTTTACTGCTTGTTCCATGCCAACCATGATCGCCCGGGCGACGATGCTGTGCCCGATGTTCAGCTCAACTATTTCCGCGATCCGGGCAATAGGAATAACGTTTTCGTAATTCAACCCATGACCCCCATGCACTTCCAGGCCCAAACGATGGGCCAACGAAGCGGCCACAACCACCCCTCGAAGGTCGCGCTCACGATCTGCAAGGGCATCGCAGTAGCGCCCCGTATGAATCTCCACTGCGTGAGCGCCGATCTCCCGACTGATCTCAATAGGCTCCTTTTGTGGATCGACAAAGAGACTTACCCGGATTCCCGTTCCTTGCAGCTGTTTGATCGCCTCTTCAATTTTCTTCTGGTAAGCGACGACGTCGAGTCCTCCCTCCGTCGTCAACTCTTCCCGCCGCTCCGGCACAAAGCAGGCATCGTCAGGACGGAGCCTTTCTGCCAAGCTTACCAACTCGGGAGTGACCGCCATCTCCAGGTTGAGCTTAGTTCTTAGCCTTTGACGCAAAAGCTCGACATCGCGTTCTTGGATGTGGCGCCGATCCTCCCGTAGGTGAACCGTGATCCCGTCTGCGCCTCCTTTTTCAGCCGCGAGCGCGGCTTCTACGGGATCGGGGAGATCCGTCCTGCGCGCCTGCCGGACCGTAGCGACATGGTCTACATTGACGCCCAAGCGAAGCACGGCCAATCACCTGAAATGAGCGCGGATCTCTTCTGCAATTTCCTGAGCCATCTGCCGAATCCTTTCCTCGTCCTCTCCTTCCAACATGACCCGGATCAGCGGCTCGGTTCCGGAAGGTCGAACCAAGATCCTGCCCCGCTTTCCAAGCTCCCGTTCCACTGCGGCGATCCTTGTACGCGCCCAAGGCAGCCGCGAGATATCTTTTTTCTCTTTGACCTTGACGTTGAGCAGCACTTGGGGAAGCCTCGTCATGATCTTCTTTAACTTGCCTAGCGGCTGGCGCTTCTCCACCATAATCGCCAGGAGCTGCAAAGAGGTGAGACAACCATCTCCGGTGGTATTGTGATCAAGAAAGACGACATGGCCGGACTGCTCTCCGCCGAGATTGTATCCTCCCCGGAGCATCGCTTCGACTACGTATCGGTCTCCCACGGGCGTCCGGATCATCTTGATCGCAAGCTCCTGCAGCGCCAGATCCAAACCCAGGTTGCTCATGACCGTCGCGCCCAGAGTCCTACCGTTGAGAACTCCCTCCTGCTGCATTTCCTTGGCGCACATGGCCAGGAGATAATCCCCATCCAGCACCTCACCTGTCTCGTCGATAAACATGGCCCGGACGCCGTCCCCATCCAAGGAAATAGCGAGATCCGCACCCTGCTCCAGCAATACCTGTCGAGCCGCCTCTGGATATAGCGAGCCGCAGTCCTGGTTGATGTTCTCGCCATCCGGTTGAACACCGATCGGGATGACCTCCGCCCCCAATTCGGACAAGACCGCCGGGGCCACCCGATAGGCCGCTCCATGCCCGCAGTCAACGACGATTTTCAATCCCTCCAGCGTGAGATGACGCGGAAAGGTATTTTTCAGAAAAACGATGTACCGTCCCACCGCGTCGGAGATTCGAAACGCCTTACCGATCTCACCGGCCGTCGCCCTATGCCCCTCTGTCTCTTCTCGGAAAATCATCTCTTCCATTCGCGCTTCCACTTCGT
>VBLN01000236.1:6642-11943 GCA_005878685.1 Deltaproteobacteria bacterium
ATCGGCCCGCATGCTACGCGTCAAAAAGGCCACTCCCGGAGTCGGCACGGGACCGACTTGGAGAACATCTGCCCCCATCGAGCAGATCCCTGATGCCAGAGCGGTTTCAAGCATATACCCCGAAACGCGCGTATCTTTACCGATAAGGATTGTATAGCGACGCTTTGGCTTGCCGTGGCGCATTTTCGATAAACCCGAAACACCTTGTCGCGCCGACCAACTGGCGGACTCAAAAGGTTCATGAAGAACGCTGGCCATCGCCCGACCCAACTTCAGGGCCATCTCGGAGGTCATTGGCTCCAGATTGGCAACGCCCCGTATGCCGTCAGTGCCGAAAAGATGTCTTTTCCGATTTTTCTTTTTTGCCTGTGTCGCGGCCATAACCCCTGACTCCTCTGCCCAAACGAATCATGTTGTCGGGCTGAAAATTCGCACCTTAAAGCGATCCGGTTTCTGCTCCAACACCTTGACTTCCGGGGGAAGCTGAAAACTTAGCTGGAGACTGAGGTTCCCAGGCTCCAATCCCTTCAGATCTATATATGCCTGATCCGCGCCGATCTGGAGCTGATCCATAATGCGCTTTGGACCTGAAAGACGAAGATAAACCGAACGCGGGCTCACCGCATATCTGCCCGCAAAATTTTTCCCTTTGACTTCCAAGCGGGGAAATACCTTGGTCACCATCTCCTCCTCCAATGTCACTAGGACGGTCACACGATCAGGAGAGAGCGAAACCAACTTACCATCGGAGGAGAGGCGCACTTCTTTTTTGAACTGGCCGCCTTTACCCTCAAGCTCAATCGGCGGCGTCTCCACAGAGCCCATCCGGTTGACTTCACTGGCCGGCCCCTGAACCTTCACGGTCAACGGATTGACCTCCACGCGGCCAACCTTATAGCCAACAGGGATTTTCCCCCCAAAGCGAACCGTCACGGGCAGGGAGCGCGCGGCAACCGAGTCCAACCTGAGATTGATCACTGAGGGGTTTATCCTCGCGATCCTCACTCCGCGGGGAGGATTGAAAAAGTCCGGGCCCAGACGAAAAGTAGAGTTTCCTGGTCGCGCTCCTTCGAGATCCAACATGATCTTTAGAGAGTCAGCATCCACAGTAGAAAGCACTGCGGGCGGACCTATCATCCGGACCTCCACTCTATCCACGGCCGGATTGGAAACCATGACGTCGGAGGGGATGTTGCGAATCTCCACCGGGACATGAAACGGCCACTCCGCGGGCTTTTGTCCCACGTTGACGAAGAGCCATAGCCCCACGGCAAAGACAAGAGAAAAGATCCTCAACCCCAGATTGCTGCTGAGCGCCGAGATCACACTGTCCCAAGCCTTCTTCATCCCGTAAAAACCTTCTCTAAGGAGCTACGAAGTTGCGGACCATCAAGACCTTGACTCACCCTTCCTCCGACCACCAGGGATATTTTTCCTTGTTCTTCGGAGACGACGATCGCAATCGCATCGGTCTCCTCTGTCAGACCCGCAGCCGCTCTATGCCGAGTCCCCATCTCCCGGCTTAGATTGGGATCCACGCTGAGATGCAAGAAGCACCTGGCCACGACCATCCGCCCCTTCCGGATCACCAGAGCCCCGTCGTGGATCGGCGAGCGTGGAAGAAACACGCTCTCGAGCAGCTCTCCACTGACTCGGGCATCGAGAGGGGTGCCGACTTCTATATAGTCATTCAACCCCACTTCCCTTTCCAGGACAATCAGACCTCCCACCCTCTTGTTCGCCAAAGCGACCACCGCCTTTGTGATCTCTTCCA
This sequence comes from Deltaproteobacteria bacterium, assembly GCA_005878685.1. Taxonomy (GTDB): domain Bacteria; phylum Desulfobacterota; class Binatia; order UBA9968; family UBA9968; genus DP-36. The sequence continues at coordinate 8,417 of VBLN01000236.1, forward strand.
ACGCCTGTCCTCGCTCGATGCGATCGGCCCAGCCAAAAAGAGGCGTGGTTCCAACTTGAGTCAGAGCGCGCCGGATATCGCTTTGAAAAATGACAATGACCACTAAAATAACTGAGGCCAAGAAATTATCGAGAATCCAATTCAGCGTGAACAGACCCAATACCTGTGACAGAACATAAGCCATCAGCACCACGACCAACCCGATGATCATCTGCATCGCCCGAGTTCCCTTGATCATATGAATCAGCCGATAGACCACGAAGGCAATGATGCCGATGTCCAAGACATCCTGCCAGCGCAGATGCGTGAAGATCTCAGGCACCTCCGCCCTCCTTCGACGCCGACGCTCCGAATCGGATCGCATCGGCAATGCCTATGGCCCGGCGAGCCTCCTTCACATCGTGCATCCGGATGATATTCGCGCCGCCCAATACCGCCGCCACGGCCGCGGCGAGGCTGCCCTCCAAACGATGCTCAGAAGCCAGATCGAGAAGTTTACCGATAAAGGCCTTGCGCGATGGCCCCACTAGCAGGGGACGATGCAGGGAAGCAAGAGTCGAGAGTCCCCTAAGCAGGTCCAGGTTATGCTCCAATTCCTTGCCAAAACCTATCCCTGGATCGATGATGATCTGGTCCAACGCCACACCTGACTCTAGGGCAAATCGGATGCGACCCATCAGAAAATCCTTCACCTCCCCTAGGACATCTTGATAAGACGGCCTTTGCTGCATTGTCTGAGGAGTTCCTTGCATATGCATCAGCACCACCGGAACTCTTTCTCGCGCAACCAGAGAGGCCACCGCTGCGTCGAATCTCAAAGCGCTGATGTCGTTGACGACATCGGCCCCTTCCTCCAGTGCCGCCTGGGCCACCTCTGCCTTATAAGTGTCGATCGAAAGCGGAATCGATAGTTCTCGACGCAGCCCGCGCAGAACCGGCAGAACACGTTCCTTTTCCTCCTCAGCGGAGACGGGCCGCGCCCCGGGCCGCGTCGACTCGCCGCCGATGTCAATGATATCCGCCCCCTCGCGCGCCAATTGGATTCCGTGAGCAATCGCCGCTGCCGCGTCACCATATCTCCCTCTGTCGGAAAAGGAATCCGGAGTCACGTTGAGTATACCCATGAGCGCGGTTCGCCGACTCATGTCGATATCACCGTGACGCGTCGAAAGAATCCAAGGGTCCCGGGAAACAGACACACCTAAACTATCCACGTCTCACTCCAACTTATCTGAGTTATAAGGCGAAAGACCAAAAAAATCTCTGCAGAGACTATTGCCCACGGGCTTCCGCCCCTCGCCTGGAGCCAATGATCTTCTCGTGAGGATCCTGCCCCCGCTGCCTAACAACTGATGCTTGAGTTGAGGGATGGAGCTTTGAAGGGCTAGCAAATCCTTCGGAAGGTCAATTTAAGCAAGAGCCGTGACGGGTGTTGGGGAAAGGGGGTCTCCACCATTCCCACCGTACTCCTGGACTATCGCATCTATCTCAGGACCGTCCAAGACCTCCTTCTCGAGCAGCGCTTGAGCAATCTTATGAAGGAGATGGAGGTTATTACTGAGGATGTCCCTGGCCCGTTGGTAGCACTCTAAGACGATCCGTCTCACCTCGGCATCAATCTCAACGGCCGTGCTCTCGGAGTAATCCTGCTGCTGGGTAAAGTCTCTCCCCAGAAAGATCTGTTCTTCCTTCTTGCCAAAGGTCATGGGCCCGAGCTTTTTGCTCATTCCCCATTCGCAAACCATTCGGTGGGCCAACTCAGTGGCCTTCTCGATATCGTTGCCCGCACCAGTCGTCATGTGGTCCAGAATCAGCTCTTCCGCCGCACGCCCGCCAAAGAGGATCGTGAGATTGTTCAAGAGATATTCCTTTGGATAGGTGTGCTTCTCATCCATGGGGAGTTGCTGGGTGAGTCCCAGGGCCATACCCCGGGGGATAATGGTGACCTTATGGATCGGATCCGCTCCCGGCAGGAGCTTCGCAACCAGAGCATGTCCCCCCTCGTGATAGGCGGTGATGCGTTTTTCTTCCTCGCTGATGATCATGCTCTTGCGCTCCGAGCCCATCATCACCTTATCTTTGGCCAACTCAAAGTCGTGCATTTCCACTTTATCTTTGTTGCTCCGCGCGGCAAGAAGCGCTGCCTCGTTGACCAAATTCTCCAGGTCAGCTCCGGCGAAACCCGGGGTGCCCCGGGCCAGGACGCTAATATCAACGTCGGGACCTACGGGAACCCTTCGCGTATGCACTGCCAGAATCCCTTCCCTTCCCTTCACATCGGGCCGAGCAACGACAACCCTGCGATCAAACCGCCCCGGCCGAAGCAAAGCGGGATCTAAGACATCAGGCCGATTGGTCGCGGCTATAAGAATAACTCCTTCATTGGCCTCGAAGCCGTCCATCTCAACCAAAAGCTGGTTCAGAGTCTGCTCCCGCTCATCATGCCCGCCACCGAGACCCGCTCCCCGGTGCCGTCCTACCGCGTCGATTTCATCGATGAAGATGATGCATGGCGCATTCTTTTTGCCTTGGACAAAAAGATCCCGGACCCTCGACGCGCCGACACCGACAAACATCTCCACAAAATCCGAGCCGCTGATGCTAAAGAAGGGAACCCCCGCTTCACCTGCGATGGCTCGCGCCAAAAGCGTCTTTCCGGTGCCGGGAGGCCCTACAAGAAGACACCCCTTTGGAATCCTACCCCCCAGCTTGGTAAACTTCTTCGGATCTTTTAGAAAGGCAATGATCTCCTGCAACTCATCCTTCGCCTCGTCGACCCCGGCGACATCGTTGAACGTGACCCGATGCTGATTTTCGGTCAGAAGCTTCGCGCGGCTCTTCCCGAAAGACATCGCTTTACCACCCCCCACTTGCATCTGACGCATAAAAAAGATCCATACGCCGATCAGCAGAAGCATCGGAAACCAGTTGACTAGGAGCACCATGTACCATGGCGACTCATCCTCGGGCTTGGCCGCGATCGTCACCTTCTTTTCCCGCAGGTTCTTCACGAGGTCAGGATCATTGGGCGCAAATGTCTTAAAACGCTCCCCGTTCTGATATTTCCCTTGAATACTATGCCCTTGGATCGTGACCTCTTTGACCTCTCCCCTCTCCATCGCCGCCAAAAAGTCGCTGAATACGACCTCAGGTTCCCGGCCATGTTGCCTGCTAAAGACGTTAAAGAGAAGCAGAAAGATAACGAACAGAACTAACCAAAAAGCGATATTTTTCGATAGCTGATTCACCTCATAACTCCCTAACCCACTGCAACTTAAAAAAGTCTAACACAGACAATAACTTTCTTCAATAATCATGGGAAACTAGTTACCCGGAGGCAACCAGTAACTTGACCCTTAGAACCTCTCTCGTCTGGGGCCCAATCCTGGCGATTTCGCTTCGACCATATCCGGGTATCCAAAGGACCTCTCCGCCGCCTAAGAGTAGAGGAAGCGTCGCACGAACTTTTAACGGAACCTTTTTCTCGATGAAAAGATCTTTGACCTTCCTATGCCCCTTCATTCCCA
>VBLN01000006.1:0-15864 GCA_005878685.1 Deltaproteobacteria bacterium
ACTTCCTGGGTTTCTAATCCGAGGATGACTGCCATCGAACCTTTGCCTGAGGGCACCGCTTCCTGCATTAGTCGTCCTCGCTCCCGTACTACCCCGACAGCATCGCTGAAAGCAAGCGCCCCGACGCTGACTAAAGCGCTGTACTCACCGAGACTGTGACCGGCGACACAGAAAGGACGCAGGCCAAACTCTGACTCAAACACACGAAGGGCCGCGATCGAGACCGTAAGGATGGCTGGCTGGGTATACTCGGTAAGCTTGAGCTCTTTTTCAGTTCCGGAAAAACAGAGGCGGATCAGCGGCAATCCGGAGATCTCCTCTGCCTCCGTGAAGGTCCGCCGGGCTATGTTGAATTGCTCGTAAAGATCTTTCCCCATCCCCACATACTGGGAACCTTGACCGGGGAAAACAAAGGCGACCTTAGCCCTTTCCCCCACTTTTGCTCTCTCTTCCTTTTTGGTCCGGACTCTGCTTCTCGCCTAACGCGCCGATCTTGGATTTAAGCTGCTGCCAAATTCCGCGTGAAATCTTATTCTCTCCCTCCTCCGCCACTTCGCCCAGGCCTTCCAGGCCTTCGACAATATGGCGGTTCACATCATGAGCAACTGCCTCTCGCGCCACACGGATGGCATTCTTGATCGCCTTTGGGTCCGAGCCTCCGTGGGCAATAATGGCGACTCCGTCCAGGCCAAGCAAAGGAGCGCCTCCGTATTCGGTATGATCGACCCGGGCATACGCCAGGAGAAGGGACTTTCGACTCAATAGGTAGCCCAAACGACTAAGGACACTCTGTTGGAAACCCTCTTTCAGCACTTCCACAACAAAAGCTGCAAGCCCTTCCATGGTCTTAAGCGCAACATTGCCGGTAAACCCATCACAGACAACCACATCAACGCTCTTGCTAAAAATATCTCTGCCCTCGACATAACCGATATAGTTCAAGGCCGTGGAGGAGAGCTGCTCGCTCGCAGCGCGCGTCAGGTCATTGCCCTTTCCCTCCTCCTCCCCATTGCTTAAGACTCCGACCCGGGGTTGAGGGATACAGAGGACTCTCTCTGCATAGATGGAACCCATGAGGCCGAACTGGAGGAGATGACGGGGTTTGCAATCCACGTTGGCTCCCGCATCGCTAATCACGGTCCCTTTGCCCAACGTGGGGACAACCACTAAGATAGCTGGCCGATCCACCCGAGGAAGCTTTCCTAGGACGAACATCCCTGTCGCCATCATCGCCCCGGAATTTCCCGCGCTGACGATGGCCTGAGCCTCTCCTTGCTTCATCAGCTCAAAAGCGACTTTCATGGAAGAATCCTTTTTCTTAAGAGCGCTGCTGGGAGATTCATCCATGGTTATCACCTGAGAGGCGCACACAACTTCGAGGGATGGAGGCTTACCTGAATGGCGGGCTAGTTCTTTCTCTAAGGCCTCCTTTTGGCCAACGAGGGCTATTTGAACCCCAAGCTCCTTTGCGGCCAATAAAGCGCCATCGACCGCTACTTTGGGGGCACGATCACCCCCCATGGCATCCACTGCGATCCTGACCAAAAGCCCCTCAGCTTTCTTCAGTAGGCACTACCATCCGGCCGCGATAAAAGCCACAATTAGAACAGGCACGATGGGGGAAAAGGCTCTCACCGCACTTGGGACAGGTGCTCCACTGGGGAGCGGTCACGGCGTCATGAGCCCTGCGCTTGTTCTTTTTGCTCTTGGAAGTCCTTCTTTTAGGTACAGGCATTTTTAATCCTCGCTCTATCCTTAACAACTACGAACGACAGCGACACAGGCCAATAAGGTATGGAAAGCTATCGACCTAACTTCAGGGTACGGAAAGATGTCATACGCGGATCGCCTGCCGAAGATGCACACCGACATTGCTCGTCGTTGAGATTTGCGCCACAACCGACACAAAGCCCGCGGCAATTAGCCTCACACAACGGCCGAATGGGCAAAGCTAAGAGCACTTGTTCCTTGATGTAAGGGGAGAGATTGATCTCGTCTGCTGCGTAATAACTCAACCCCATTTCGCCACGATCCAGCTCCTTTCTTTTGGCCGAAAGTGGGTCAGGCGTCAAGACAAAATCGAATTTTTTTTCCAACGGGAAAAAATAGCTCCCAAGGCAGCGGCTACAACGACCCTCAATAGTCCCTCCCAGCCAGCCCTGGAAATAGAGTTCCCGGCCAGACCGGTAATAGACGAAATTCACCTCAAGGACAGGGGGAAAATGAAAATCCTGAACCGCACCTTCCGCATAGATTCGGTTTAAATCCTCAATGCCTTCCGAGAAGCTGATATCCTTAGGGGATTCGGTGATGTCACGGACGGGTATCTTCATGGCCCCAATCCCACCGGTGCAAAAGTTCCATAAGTATATTGCTTTCTCCTATGTTGTCAAGCCAATGGGATGCTGAAAAGCTAAAAAAGCCCATGATTTTAATTACTTTCCCAGGATTGAAACGAAGTCTCGGCCGCTTCTTCTTGACAAAAAGGAGTAGAGCGGATAGTGAGAAAATCTTATGGTAGAGGTATCGGGTCTGACAAAGTACTACGGTGACTTGTGCGCCATTCAAGATGTCTCCTTTGCCGTTCAGAGAGGGGAAATTCTGGGGTTTCTTGGGCCCAACGGAGCAGGCAAGACCACTACGATGCGAATCATCACTGGTTTTATGCCAGCTAACCAAGGGACCGTTAAGGTGGAGAACTTTGATGTTCAGACCCAGTCCCGCGAGGTGCGTAAAAGGATAGGCTACCTCCCCGAAAATCCGCCTGTTTACTCCCATATGACGGTAAGTTCTTATCTCGAATTTGTGGCACGTATCAAAGGTGTTCCCAAAAAGCAAGTACGAGGATCGCTGGAAAGGGTCCTCCAGAAATGCTCTCTGACTGAAGTGGCGTCCCGCCTCATAGGCCATCTCTCCAAAGGTTATCGCCAGAGAGTGGGGCTCGCACAGGCCTTGATCCATGATCCCCCGGTGCTGATTTTAGACGAGCCGACTATAGGACTCGATCCAAGACAGATCATCGAGATCCGAAGTCTGATTAAAGAGTTGGCGGGTGACCGAACAGTTATTCTCTCGACCCATATCCTGCCCGAGGTTTCTCAGGTTTGCACCAAGGTCGTGATCATCAACGACGGAAGAGTCGTCGTAGAGAAGAACCTAAAGGAGCTAACCCAGGGCGTCACCCTCGAGGAGGTCTTTTTGCGCTACATCTCGAGGGAGAACGGAGAGAAGGAGCTGGAGAACCAGCGGCCCTTGTCCTGACCAAATAGACGACATGAAATACATTTGGGTTATTGCCAAGAAAGAAGTGCACTCCCTATTTGTCTCTCCCATTGCCTATGTGGTCCTGACCGGGTTTCTCCTTCTTGGGGGCTGGTTTTTCTTCAACCTCCTCTTTCGCTTTAATTATCTCCTTACCTTATATACGAGCTTCCAAAACTTGGGGGGGGTGCAGGGGCTCAATCTTAACGAGTATGTGATCGCTCCCCTCCTCCAAAACCTCACCATCATTCTTCTGATCATGATCCCGCTGATTACCATGCGAACCTTTGCAGAGGAAAAGAAAAGTGGAACCTATGAGTTGCTTTTGACTTCCCCACTCACGGTAACCCAGATCGTCCTGGGGAAATTCCTGGGCTGCCTTTCTTTCATCCTTGTGATGATTCTCCTTACGGGAATTTATCCGGCGATCCTATTTCTCTACGGCAATCCAGAGTTGGGCATTTTGGCCTCAGGCTATCTGGGACTCTTTCTGCTGAGCGTCGTCTTCGTGTCCGTAGGGCTCTTTACCTCCTCCTTGACGGAGAATCAGATCGTCGCCGCGGTATCCTGTTTTGTGATCCTGCTGTTTCTCTATATACTCTCTTGGCCCGCGGAAACTACCGGGGCGGCGCTGGGTGAAATTCTCAAATACCTATCGGTGGTCGAGCACTTCAGCGAGATGGTTAAAGGCCTCATCGATACCAAAGACCTTGTCTACTTCTTAACCCTCATCCTTTTAAGCCTCTTCCTCACTCACCGCTGTGTGGAAGCCTCCCGGTGGCAATGAAATAGATGGATAAGTTTCTCCAGATCTCGGGCATCGCCGGCATCGTCCTCATCGCTTTCGGGCTTGTCGCCTACCTCTTTACGGGAAACATCCTGGATCCCTATGTGCTCATTCATCTTGCCGCTGCGGTGCTCTGCCTCTCGGCCTACCTTTATTCCCAAGGCCGCAGCCTCGTTAACGTCTTACGCCAGCGCTCTACTCGCTACGGCGCCCACTCGCTGGTCTATACCCTTCTGTTCGCGGGGATTCTCGTTATGCTGAACTTCCTCAACGCCCGGTACCATCAGAGATGGGATCTCACGGAAGCCCAGGTCTATAGCCTTTCGTCCCAGTCTCTCAAGGTTCTCGGGCAACTCAAGCAAGACCTTCTTATTTACGGCTTTTTCGAGAGAGGAGAGAATCCCAAGGCTGCAGATCTTGTCAAGAGTTACAGCTTCAACTCTCCGAAGATTAAGTTCTACGCCGTCGATCCGGATCGCCATCCCGAGATGGCTAAGGAGTTCAAGATCCAGCAGGTCAATACTCTCCACCTGGTTTATGGCAGAGAGTCCACTAATATCACCGAGCCAACTGAAGAAGCCATTACGAACGCCATCATCAAGCTCACCAAGGCGACGAAGAAGAATATTTATTTCCTAACTGGCCACGGCGAGCCCAAACTGGATGACCGAGAGAATGCGCAAGGATACGCTGCCGCCAAAGAGTCCCTGGAGAATGAAAACTACCAGGTGCAGGAGTTGCTGCTTTCGACCCAGGAAAAGGTACCAGCAGAGGCTTCGTTGCTGATCATCGCCAAGCCGCAAAAGCCTCTTCTAGATCACGAGCTCCAAGCGATCGAGAGCTACTTGAAAAATGGCGGCAGGCTTCTCGTTCTGTTCCCGTCAACGGGTGGCGAGACTCTTAAAAAGCTTCTTCAAGAATGGGGGGTCGAAATCGGAGATGATCTCGTTGTGGATCAGGTGATCCGGCTTTTTGCAGGTCCCTCCCTCGGGGTTGAGCCGATCGTGGATACGTATAACACAGCTCATCCGATCACGAGGGACTTTAAAGAGCGCACCATCTTCCCTATGGTCCGCTCGGTCAACGGTAGCAGTTCACGTAAGGAAGGAATAGAAGTGGCCTCTTTAGCGCAGACCAGCGCCACGAGCTGGGCGGAAAAGGACGTAAATGGAATATTCAAGCAAGGCAAGACCTCCATGGGACCGGAAAACAAAAAAGGACCGGTTTCCCTCGGCGCTGCTGTGACAGCGAATCTCAAAAAAATCGGCGTCGAGAAAGGTGGCGATGCCGAGATTGTAGTTCTGGGCACGGCGGACTTTGCAAACAATCGTTACATCAACATCTACTTTAACAGGGATTTCTTCTTAAACGTGACGAACTGGCTCGTGGGACAGGAGGAACTCATTTCCATCCGTCCCCGCGCCGTTCGCTCGTCGCGCATCCAACTTACGGAAAACGAAGGAACGTTGGTCTTCTACCTTTCTTTCCTCATCTTGCCAGAGATCCTCCTCATCATGGGCCTGAGCGTATGGTGGCGGAGGAGGTAGGAAGTGCCGCTGCGCAAAACGCTGCTCGTAGGCGCGATCTTTGTCCTGCTCGGCTCCTACATCTATTTTTTTGAGCTGCCCAAGGGCGACAAGGAAAAACGCCAGCCACTGTTCAGCTTTAAGCAAGAGGATGTGGAAAGCATCACTTTAACCTACCCTGGCCAAGAGATCCAACTCAAGAGAGACGATGCCGGCAAATGGCGGATGACCCACCCGCTGCAGGCTTCTGGCGACGAATCCACCGTCAGCGGTATTCTATCTGCCCTCAGCACGACCGAAGTGAAGCGGGTTGTCGAGGAGAAGGCCGGTCCGACAGAGCTTACGAACTTTGGGCTCGACAAACCTCAAGTCAGGGTTGCCATCGGACTTAAGCGCGGAGGATCGCTGCCACCCCTTCTCGTCGGGGCAAAAACTCCCGTGGGAAACTCCACTTACGTCAAACGAGAAACCGAACCTAGCGTCCTTCTAACTGGTGCTTTGCTCTCGCCGACCTTCGAGAAGAAGCTTTTTGATTTTCGCGACAAGAGAATCATGGAGCTCAAAGAGAACGACGTAAAGCAACTGACGCTAAAAGGTTCTCAGGGAGCCTTTGTCCTGACCAAAAAAAGCGAAGAGTGGCTCATCGATAAGCCCAGCTCCTACCGCGCGGACCAGACAGAGGTTAAAGGGATGCTGGCAAGCTTGGGCAGCATGTTCACGCGGGATTTTCTGGAAGGAGCGGGCCCAGAACAAAAAAAATACGGGCTAGATCATCCCAGGCTCCAGATCTTGCTCGATATGGGAGAAAAAGAAGGGCGGCGGGAAGTTCGCTTCGGCAGCAAAAGGGAAGGCAAGGACGAAGTCTATGTTGCCCTGGATTCTGGCGGACCCGTCTATACGGTTCCTGAAAGCATCTTTAAAGGGCTCGACAAGAATCTGACGGCCCTCAGGGATAAGCAGATTCTTTCCTTTGCGCCAGAGCAGGTCGCCAAACTCCAGATCTCCCATGGGCCGAATGATTCCATCGTCTTATTCAAGGGGCCAAAGGTGGAATGGATAGAGGAGGCGTCAAAGCCAGCAGAAATCCAGCAACGGGCTGTTGGCGATTATCTCACAGCGCTCAGCGCCCTTAGAGCGAAGGGGTTTGCTGAAGACGAACCCAAGGAGATCAAAAAGTACGGCTTAGCGCCTCCCTCTCTCAAAGTCTCTCTCGAAGGCAAGGATGCCAAAAACCTAGATACGCTGCTGGTCGGCCAATCCTCCCAAGGATATTATGCCAAGCGGGAGGCTAGGTCGACTGTCTATGCTATCGACGAACTTTCTTACAAGCAAATCAATAAGCGCCGCGATGATTTTGTCGTAGAGAGAAAAGGCAGTCCCCCTTCGGGGGTAACAAAAAATTAGCGGCTCTTGAGAATCCTCGGGCTTTTTGTTAACCCAATTTAAGCTACACTATGAAGCTCCCTTTCCACCTCCAGGAGGAATGGGGCGGCAGACGCTACAACTCGTTCGGCCACCTCTTACGAGGAACTTTTAGGGCCAGGGTTCATAAGGTCACCTTGAGGGCGGATTTCACTTGTCCCAATCGAGACGGAAGAGTCGCTGTAGGAGGATGCATTTACTGCAACAACGCCAGCCACACGCCTCGCGGTTACCATCCCACGATGTCGATTCACGAACAATTGGAGCAGGGAATGGAGGCCGCGCGGCGGCGGCACAAAGCGGAGCGGTTCATCGCCTATTTCCAAAGCTACACCAACACCTACGGTCCTATAAGCAAACTCGAGCGACTTTACCGCGAGGCGCTGGACTGTCCCGGCGTGGTTGGTCTCTCTGTTGCGACTCGTCCTGATTGCGTTGCGGACGAGGTGCTGGACCTCCTAGAAGATATATCGCGCCACACTTATGTGTGGCTGGAGCTAGGACTCGAATCGATGCATGAGAAAACGCTACGCTGGGTCAACCGTGGCCACGGTCTAGGAGAATTTATCGAGGCCGTAGAGAGAACCAAAGCGAGAGGGCTTCGGCTTTGCGTTCATTTAATCCTTGGTTTTCCCACTGAAAGCCGTGAGGAGATCCTGCAAACGCCTCTCTTGCTTAACCGGATAGGGATCGACGGGGTCAAACTTCACAACCTGCATGTGATCAAACACACGGCGCTGGAAGAAATCTATCGTTCCGGCGCCTTCAGTCTCATGAGTCGAGAGGAGTATGTCTCCCTGCTCGTCGAATTTCTGGAGCGACTCTCACCGGAGATAACCATCCATCGTCTGACCGGAGAGACCTACCGCGAACTAACGGTTGCGCCTGAATGGTCTATCAACAAGATCGGTCTGCTCAACACGATTCAGGAAGAACTCGAACGGAGAGAGACCTGGCAAGGCAGAGTTTATCTGGAAAGTGACGGTCCGCAGTCTGCACAAACGGGAAGCGCGCTGCAACGAGGCGGATTGCCGTGAATGCGCATCTGGGTTTGATCCACGCAATCCTCCCGACTACGGTCGATCTCCGCGTTAGCGTGCCGGAAAATCATCCGTCCGCACGCAACCTGGGCTCGGAACGCACCGGCTCGGGTACCATTGTTGACCCCGACGGCTATATCCTCACTGTCCATTACATCACCCTAGGGGCTAACTCGATCACAGTCACATTGACCGACGGGGAACAATTTCCGGGCAAACTGGCGGGTCAGGATCACGAAACAGGACTCGCCCTCGTCAAGATCGCCGGCCGAGATCTCCCTTTCATGCGACCGGCGCCTCCCGGGGAGCTTTCCGTCGGTCAGGCGGCATTTATCGTCGCTAGCAGCGGAGAAACCGGCCGGAGGGTTAGCGGCGGTTATATCACATCGCTGGAGGCGTATGATGGTCACTGGGAGTTCATGTTGGAGAAGAGCATCCGTCTCACGGCTTTCAATCCCGGCTTCGGCGGTGGAACGCTAGCCGACTTCAAGGGGCGGATGTTAGGCGTTGTATCGCTCAATTTGAACGACATCGGAAAGTTTTCTCTGGCGATTCCAATTGATTACTACGTGCAGATCGAGCGAGAACTGAAAGCTCATGGCCGGGTGCAAAGCCGGCCCAGACGACCATGGTTGGGTTTCTATCCCCAGCCCCTTGCCGGCCACATCGTGATTGCGGGCGTCGTCCCAGGAGGACCCGCTGAAAGAAGCGGGCTCAAAGAAGGGGATATTATCGTCGGGATTGAAAAAAAAGATATCCGCTCCCGCCCGGAACTCTATCGCGAGATGTGGAAAAAGAAGCCCGGAGAGGCGATCTCCTTCCGTATTCTACGGGAAGAAGAAGCTCTCAATCTGGAGGTGATAAGCGGCGATCGGTGGGATTTCTACCGTTCCTAATCCTCTCCGCCCACCTTTTGTATTTCTCCCTTCCCGACGACTTTCACAGAAAGCGCTGGAGTGTAGGCGTCGGGCTCATAACTGATCACGACCTTGTCTGTCGCCTGCAGGTCCTTTAATTTTATCTTTGTCCCGTCTCTATCAATGTCGGTCTTGTCATCGATTCCGACCACTTCTTCACGGACTTTCCCCTTCCGTTCGACCTGGAAGGTTATGGTCCGCTGTCCAACCCCGCTGACGACGGCCTCGACCTGGTCCGCTTTTTTCCCCTTCTTTTCCTCTTGTGCCTTTTTTTCCTCTTGGGCTAAGCCGGTCCCGGCAAAATAACATAGGCCGAATACAACGACAGCCCAGATCTGCAGTCGGCTCATCTAATCCTCCTTCCTCCGCTAATCCAATTTTCCCTGAGTTAGTGACCGCAAAATAGCCAGTTATCGCTACGGAGTCAAGTGCTTGTATTCACATGCAACACTATGAGAAAAAGGCGGGTCGGGCCACCGATCGAGTGATGGCGCCGAAGGCGGGGCAAATTGAACTCTACCCAAACTTGCTAGCCAGCCAAGATGAATTTTCAAGAAGTCGAGTAAGGATGGGGCAATGAACAGTATTGAATTTAAGTACGGCAACGAGCTCAAGCTCGATGAGGTCATCGAACTCTATACGGCATCGACCCTCGGAGAGAGAAGACCGATTGATGACAGGCGGATCATGTCGGACATGATCCGCTATGCTAACCTGACTGTGACAGCGTGGGACGGAGAGCTCCTGGTCGGCATCGCGCGTACGCTCACTGACTTTGCCTATGTCGGCTATTTGTCCGACCTGGCCGTGAGACAGTCGCACCAGAAGAAAGGGATCGGGATACAACTGATCGATAAGACGAGAGCGAAGATGGGGCCGCGGTCGATGTTGGTGCTGTTGGCCGCTCCGAACGCGGTGGAGTACTACCCTAAGATCGGATTCAGCAGGCACGAGAGCGCTTGGGTGCTGACGGCAACTGACCCATTTCCCAAAGCGGTCTCTTGACGCGGCGCAAACTGCCTCACCCCTCTACGCTTCTTAGCCTTGCCCACTACAAATCCTATCCAGGTGGCGATTGGACAGTGCGCAGGAAGTAGCGGACCTGTCAGGTTGCTGGCCCCGGCGATGGGTCGGGGGATTGAGAGAGGTCATCTTGGCACGTTCATCAGAATTCATCTCTGGTCGCGGAACTGGCATGGCTGTTTCAGGCGTCATGCTGGTGGTTTTTTTGTTCGCGATCGATACCACTATTGTCGGCGCCGCCATGCCGACGGTCGTTGGCCAGCTCGGCGGGTTGGAACTCTACAGTTGGGTCTTTTCCGCCTACATGCTGACGTCGGCGCTTTCAACGCCGCTCTGTGGCAAACTATCCGATTTATGTGGTCGGCGCCGTCTCATGTTGATCGGGATCGCGCTGTTCATGTTGAGCTCGGCGCTGTGCGCGATCGCCGGGAATATGGAGCAGCTCATTGTCTTCCGCGCGCTCCAAGGCGTGGCCGGCGGCGCGATCTATGCTCTCTCCTTTATCATCGTGGGTTTCTTATTTCCGCCCGAAGAGCGCGCGAAGATGCAGGGTCTGATCAGCGGGATCTGGGGAATTGCGTCGATTCTAGGACCTCTAGCCGGCGGCGTCATCACCCAATACTGGAATTGGCGTTGGATCTTCCTTGTCAACTTGCCAGTTTGCCTCATGGCTGCACTGCTGATCTTCCTTGGATTAATCGAGACGGAGGTGGATCGCCGCCGCCGTGCAGATCTGAAAGGAGGGGCCGCTCTCCTGCTGGGCCTATTTTTGCTGTTCTATGCACTGGAAGAAAGCCGTAGGAATTTCTTCGCGCTGGATTCGACCCTCATAGGCTTGTCCGTCTCGGCCCTCGCCGTGCTGCTGCTCTTCTGCAGGATCGAGCAGCGCGCGGAAGAGCCGCTGCTACCGCCGGGACTGTTTCGCCTCCGCCTCTTTAGAATCTGTGCCGCGATCGCCTTAGTAGCGTCGATGGGAATGTTCGGCGTGATCAGCTATCTGCCCCTTTATATCCAAGGGGTGTTGGGGGACAGCGCTTCCCGAGCTGGCTTGGCGCTGCTGCTGGCAAGCCTGGGATGGACCGCCGGCAGCTTTGTCGCCGGGCACGGCATGAATCGCTTCGGATACCGGTGGGTCTGCGCCGCCGGAATGGTGTTGATGATCTTCGGATATGCGTTTTTCGTCGGCACCGGAGATCATCCGGGACTGATCGCGATTTTAGTGGGGGGCTGTGTCATAGGTATCGGCATGGGTATCGTGAGCCTGACCTCGATGGTCGCCGCGCAGAATGGCGTGCACCTCAATCAGCTCGGAGTCGCTACATCGACGATCATGCTTTGCCGCATGTTTGGCGGCGCGTTCGGCATCAGCCTGATGGGAAGCGTTCTCTTCAGCCAGATGCAACGTCAACTCCAGAGTCTGTCAAAAGGCTCGGGAGCGGACATCTCCGATAGCCTGCTCAAAAGGTTGGCTAACCCGGAGACCCTTTTGGACCCCTCTACCCGAATCTTGATTCCAGCTCTTCTTCTGAACTCCCTCGTCGATATTTTGGGCCATTCCATCTGGTATGCTTTCTTGACCGGATTCTTTATCATGCTGGTTGGCCTCGGACTCAGCCTCTTCATAACAGATCCGGAATCAGCCAGTACAGATTTAGTTAGAACTCCAGAGTGATCTGGAGGTGGAGCCACTTATAGCCGACGCGCCTACTCGATGACAACGAGGATATCCCCCGCCTCCAGGGCCTCGTCCGCTTTTACTCTAACCGCTTTAATCTCCCCGGCCATCGGAGAGCGCACCTCGTTTTCCATCTTCATCGCCTCGACGATCACAAGTCCCTGCCCCTTCTCAACCCGGTCCCTTTCCGCAACCAAGACCGCGATGACCTTGCCCGGCATAGGAACCGAAACTTCCTGCCTTCCTCGAAGCTCGATGCCCGATTGAACACCACCCAAACGTATTCGGCGCTCATCAACGAGATGGATATGATAACTTCGCCCGTCCACCAGGACCCGGTATTCATCCTCGGAGATATCCACATCCACTTCGAAGGAGCGGTTACCGACGATCAGAGAATAATTGCTAGCGGCTGTTTTTCTACCGTCCACAAGAAATTCGTTTCCATCTACCGCGACCCGATAGAGAGATTTCTCGACCTCCTCAATCTCCACCGTGTAAGTCTGCTCTCCGAGCTTTCCGATAAAGGCCATGGCCGTGGAACTCCCTACCTCTTCCAGCTTCGGCCAGGATAGCTCGGAACTGCGCGCAAGGATCCTCTTCTTCCTCGGTCGCGCCATTGTGATTTCTCGGCGGCACCCTGTTCCAAAAGCCTGAGCGCGCGCTGCTGCTCATGATGCAGGGCGGCAATGGCGGCCGTGGCCAACGCGATATCCTTATGGGGGTAGTACTCTTCATCTCCTATGCGGCGGTACTCTTCGTCGATGAAGCCGGTATTGAAATCACCGGCCATGAAGCGCGGGTGGCGCAGAATCCATTGGTGGAATGGGATGTTCGTCTTGATTCCCCTAACCTGATACTCGCGCAGGGCGCGGCGCATGCGCAGAATAGTTTCGACCCGATTTTCCCCCCACACGATGAGTTTGGCGATCATCGGATCGTAATGAATAGGCACCTCAGCCCCTTCGTACACCCCGCAGTCGTTTCTCACGCCCACCCCTTCTGGCAACCTCAGCCCCTCGATTCTCCCCGGACAGGGCATGAAGTCGTTCTCCGGATCCTCGGCATAGATGCGACACTCGATCGCATGGCCGGTAGGACTGATATGGCGCTGACGCCAGGGCAAAGAGCCCCCGGCGGCGATCTCGATCTGGGCCTTAACCAGATCAATTCCTATGACTCTCTCGGTCACCCCATGCTCGACCTGGAGCCGCGTATTCATCTCCAGGAAATAAAAATTATTGTCTCGATCCAGGAGAAACTCGAGAGTCCCCGCTCCCACGTAACCAACTGCGCGGGCGCCCTGAATGGCAATCCTCCCGATATGGCGGCGCATCCGGTGATCCAGTCCCGGCGCCGGACACTCCTCGATAATTTTCTGATGCCGCCTTTGGATCGAACACTCCCGGTCGTAGAGATGCACCACCCTGCCGTATTTGTCGGCAAGGATCTGCACCTCCACATGGCGCGGCCGATCCAGATACTTCTCGATGTAGAGCCGGGAATCGCCAAAAGAAGAGGCGGCCTCGGAGCGGACCGCTCGATAGGATGAAAGGATCTGGCGCGACGAACGAACTAACCTCAACCCCTTGCCTCCGCCGCCCGCGACCGCCTTTAACATAAATGGATAACCAATCGTCTGAGCGGCCTTCGCGACCTCTTCTTCGGAGTCGAGGATACTGGATCCCGGGACAACCGGCATGCCCGCTTCCTTCATGAGCGCCCGGGCTTTGACCTTATCACCCATCTGGTCGATCACTTTCGGCGAAGGGCCGATGAAGACGATCCCGTTCTCCTGGCATTTGCGCGCAAACTCGCTACTCTCCGCCAGGAAGCCGTAGCCCGGATGAATCGCTTCAGCGCCGCTTTTTTTGGCCACCTCAAGGATTCCGTCAATCGCCAAATAACTTTGTACCGAAGGAGCGGGACCGACCAGATAGGCGTAATCCGCATACTTGACATGGAGCGAGTGACGGTCCGCCTCGGAATAGATCGCTACGGTCTCAATGTCCAATTCCCGGCAGACCCGGATAATACGGACCGCGATCTCGCCGCGGTTGGCAATTAAAATGCGTTTGAACATTTTAGCTTTCAGCTGTCAGCGATCAGCCCTCAGTTTGGACATGGTCGTTGCCTCCAGCTGACTGCTGATTGCTGGTAGCTATTAAAGTGGTATATTTCCATGCTTTTTGGGTGGGTTGTTGTCTTTCTTGTTCTTTAACATCTCTAAGGAGCGGATCAGCATCGGACGAGTCTCTTCGGGATAGATCACCGCGTCCACATATCCCTGCTCAGCGGCCTTGAAGGGATTGGCGAAGGTCTCCCGATATTTCTCGACGAGTTCTTCGCGGGTCTTGGCCGGATCTTGCGCCTTTTCTATGGTGTCGCGAAAGACAATGCTAATAGCTCCTTCGGAGCCCATCACGGCGATCTCTCCGGTGGGGTATGCAAAGTTGATGTCTCCTCTGAGATGTTTGCTCGACATCACAATGTACCCTCCGCCGTACGCCTTCCGAGTGATGACGGTCACCTTGGGCACCGTGGCCTCGGCGTAAGCATAAAGGAGTTTCGCTCCATGGCGGATGATGCCACCGTATTCCTGAGCGGTCCCGGGTAAAAATCCCGGCACATCCACAAAGGTCACCAACGGAACGTTGAAGGAGTCACAAAAGCGGATGAAGCGCGCCGCCTTAACCGATGCATCGATGTCCAGGCATCCGGCGAGATGGGCCGGTTGATTGGCCACGATGCCTACAGCTCTTCCGCCCAGACGCGCAAAGCCGACAATGATATTAGCGGCGAAGTCGCGCTGCACCTCGTAAAGATAACCCTCGTCCACCACCCCGTGGATAAGCTCTTTCATGTCATAGGGACGATTGGGATTTTCGGGGACAAGATCTCTCAGTCTTTTGTCGCGCCTGACCGGATCATCTTCTGTCGGATGAAAAGGAGCATCCTCCATGTTGTTGCTGGGGAGGAAGCCCATGAGTTCTCGGATCATCAACAGGCACTCCTTCTCGCTCTCCGAGGAAAAATGGGCCACGCCGCTTTTGGCATTGTGAGTCTCAGAGCCGCCCAATTCTTCCTTCGTGACCTCTTCATGCGTCACTGTCTTGATGACATCCGCATAAAAACGAAATCCGTGATCGCCGGGGAATAAACGGCTCCGCCCGCGCATGGTCCCATAATGGCAGAGATTTGAGGCACTACGCCGGAAGCCAGGACGTTCTTCAAGAAGATGTCCGCATAGCCGGCGAGGCTACCCACGCCCTCCTGAATGCGGGCGCCGCCGGAGTCGTTGATCCCAATAATCGGAGCGCCGTTCTTCAGCGACAGGTCCATTATCTTGCAGATCTTTTCCGCCACGACTCCGCTCAAGCTGCCGCCGAAGACGGTGAAATCCTGAGCATAGACGTAGACGAGACGGCCATCGATCGCCCCATAGCCCGTCACCACGGCATCCCCGGGAATCTTTTTTTCCTCCATGCCAAACTCGGTGCAGTCGTGAGTTCTCAGCCGATCCATTTCAACGAAACTGCCATGATCAAGGAGAATATCGAGACGCTCCCGTGCCAAAAGTTTTCCTTGCTCATGCTGCCGCTTGACCCGCTCTTCACCCCCACCGGCTTCCACCTGCTGGTTCAGCTCGCGCAGCCTTTCCAAATTATCTTTTGGTGGCATGAAAAATTTCCCGTAGGCCAGGATGGATATATCGAGTTGGCGCATCATAGCAAACGAGCCCCAACTGTCAACACCAAAGTGACTTCTGTTGGACCGTCCAAGCCTTGAAGTTCCATAGCAAAATTGGTAGCTTAGCTTCGTTGACGTCGGGACGACAACCCTCGCCTGAGGCAGCGTTCCCGAGGCGTTACGGAAAGAAGATCCCACTGCAAATGAGCCAACACTCCATCGCCAAGAGTCGCCCCTTAAAGTCCAAAGAGGCCTTGCTGATTGTGGCCGCCAGCGAAGGCGACGCCAATATGCTTTATGCGACGGCTTTTTTCGCCCCGGATCCCTTTATCTTCTTTCAGCACCGCGGAAAAAGGTATGTGGTGATGAGCGACCTGGAGATCGATCGGGCCGAAAAGCAGGCGGAAGTCGATAAGGTCCTTTCCCTGTCCTTTTACCAAAAGCGTCTGAGAGAAGCGGGCAAGAATAGCGCCATTACGGCCGATATCCTAGAAACGGTTTTTAAGGAACGGCGCATATGTTC
>VBLN01000006.1:15876-19270 GCA_005878685.1 Deltaproteobacteria bacterium
CAAAGGTTTTGCCCTGAAGATCAAGAAAGATCCGTTTTTTCCTGAAAGAGAAAAGAAGCGGGACGACGAAGTGAAAAAGATCCGCGATTCTTTGCGGGTGGCCGAGCTGGGACTCGACGCGGGCATTCGCGCACTCAAAAGAGCCAAGATCGGCCGCGATCGCTACCTCTACCTCAACGGCTCCCGTCTCACTTCCGAAAGGATCAAGACGCTTGTGAACACGACCATTATGGCCGCGGGTTGGGTGCCTAGCCACACGATTATCTCGTCCGGAGATCAGTGCTGCGACCCGCACCATGAAGGAAGCGGCCCCATCAAAGCGAACAGCTCTATCATCTTCGATATCTTTCCCCGCTCACAGAAAACCGGCTATTTCGGAGACCTGAGCCGTACCGTGGTGCGGGGACGAGCTTCTGAGCGGCTCAAGGAGGCTTACGTGACCGTGCAGGCGGGACAAGAGGTCGCCTATCGAATGATTCGCGACGGAGTCAACGCAAAGGAGATCCATCAAAAGATCCTGGCCCTCTTTGAGCAGCGGGGCTTCCCGACAGGTAAGATCGACGGCCGGATGCAGGGCTTTTTTCATGGCACCGGGCACGGGCTCGGCCTGGATATTCACGAGCCGCCGCGAATCGCGCTCAGTGAGTCCACGTTGAGAACCGGTCACGTCGTAACAGTGGAACCCGGACTTTACTATCTTGGACTGGGAGGTGTGCGCTTAGAGGATGTTGTCCTGGTTACATTTACAGGCAATCGTAATCTCACCCGCTATCCCCAGTTTCTGGAGATTTGATCCCTTAGCCATTGAACCGCTTAACCGACTATACTTTCTTTGGTAGCGCGCGGCCAAGAATCATTGGTCATCGGGGAGCCGGAGGGAAATTGCCGGAAAATACCCTCCCCTCTTTCCAAAAGGCCCTCGAAGAGGGGGCCCTATTTATCGAGTTGGACGTAAGGAGCTCCAAAGATGGGCAAGTGGTGATCCTCCACGACGCGAGACTGGACAGAACCACAAATGGTCATGGTCCAGTGAGAAAGAAAAGTCTCAGGGAGCTCAAAGCGCTCGACGCCGGCTACTGGTTTACTTTAGATAGAGGAGCGAGTTACCCCTACCGCGGGCAAAAGATAGAAATCCCGACCCTGGAAGAGTATCTTTCCTCTTTCTCTAAAGCCCGAGCTATTATCGAGGTCAAACAAAGCCGCCCCTCTATCGTGCAAAAGGTCATCGAGATTGTCTGCCGACTGGGAAAAGAGCAAAGCGTCCTGCTTGCAACAGAGAAAGACGTAATCATGAGAGCTATCCGGAAAGAGCTTCAGAAGAAGGATCTCAGGATCGCCAGCGGCTTTTCGTACGGGGAGGCTGCCGCCTTCTTCTATTGGGTGGCAGGGGGGAAAAAGGGGGATCTCGCCTCTTCAGGCCAAGCCCTGCAGATTCCTTGCGAATATAACGGCATGACGCTTGTCAGCGAGGCAACGATAAGCGCTGCTCACGAACTCGGCGTGGAGATGTTTGTTTGGACGGTCAACTCGGTCGAGGAGATGGGGCGGCTGCTCGACCTCGGGGTGGACGGAATCATCACCGACTACCCTTCCCGCCTGCGCGAGATCATCTCGGAGCGCCGGACATGAATCAAAGCTCTTCTATTCCCACAAGATGTGATAGGCGTTGAGACCTCTTGGAACACGTTCTTGCCAGCGAGCAGAAAGAGATAAATCTGACCACAGCGTTTCATGGGGTTAGCAAACCCGAGGCCCAAGAGCTGAAAATCTAACTTACATGGAAGAACTGCCCGAAGAGATCGCTTCGCTTATTGAATCCCTTAACCATTCCGATAAAAGGATCATCCGCCGAGCCGCTGAAACCTTAATCTCGATGGCGCCCCAACTTCCCGACTTGGTGGAAAGATTGGAGCGGATTCTAAGCGAAAATAAGCGGCATTGGCCGGTCGCTTATGTCCTTGCGCGCCTCTCTCGTCCTTCCTCCTTATGCCTAGAGGTTCTAAAAGAGACCCTGGACAGCAAAGACCCGGACATCCGATGGGCGATTGCTGTGCTGCTGGTTGGACTAGCGAAGGGCACGGGCGATATGCTTCCTCTTTTTTTCGACCTGCTGAGGACCGGCACCCCGACTCAAAGAAGAATGGCTGTCTACTGTCTCCGTGATCTGAAGCTTCGAGATTCGACTTCTCTCCAGATGCTCATGGATTCCCTTCACGACCCTGATCCCTTAGTCCGGGTGGCAATCGTTACGACCCTAAAGAGCCGGGCCGAATTAGGCAAAGATCATCTTGATCGCTTGCTGCGACTTTTTTTGGAAGACCCGGACCCTAGGGTCCGCCATACCCTCGCTTTAACTCTCGCAGAACTGGGATCACCCGGCGGAGCGATCCACTCCGCGCTGGCAAACGCAAGCCGAAGCGATGATCCTAATCTCAAGAAAGCCGCTATCGCGGCTCTAGAGCTACTCAAAAAGAAGGCCCACGCCCCGACTGCCAAGTAGGACAGCCGAGGGTGGGCCTTCGGTGGACTGAGTGGGTTTCCAGGCTCCGAGCCCGAATCCCCGTCAAAGATTCAGCTGAGAGCCTAAGTCTCAGCCACCTCGCAGTCACAACATTTGTCTATCATGTTTGGACCACCTCCTTTCTCTGCTGATATAATTCTACGGAAGCGGCCTGCGTCTGTCAATAAAAAAGCCATCGGCACTCGGTCGGCTCTCAGCAGTCAGGTAAAAGAAGTTTGGCGAACTTTACAGGCCAAACGCTGATAGGTGACGGCTGACAGCTATTTAACCCGGCCGATAAAGCTCAACTGCCGGCCGGTCTCTTTTTTCTCGCGTCGATAGGAAAAGAAGTCATTTGTCGCGCAGCTCGTGCAGGGACCAAGCACGAAGATCTGCGCAGGGGGGACACCCGCATCTTCTAGCAGCAGCGCATTGAGATCTCTCAGGTCGAGGAACGTTTTTCCATCTCTCCTCTCGAGGCATCCCTCGGCCAGGCTGCCCCATTTTTCGATCAGCGGGACCGAGACGTCTACGCGGACCTCATAGCAGCAAGGGTCGATCGCAGGGCCTAAGGCCACTTCGATGGAGGTTGGCGGGACGCCGTAGCTCTTGTTGAGGTGGCGAACCATTTTTGGCGCGATCCCAGCCAATGTGCCCCGCCATCCTGCATGGGCCACGGCGACCAGTTTCCGTCCCGAAACAGAAAAGAGCATCGGCACGCAGTCTGCCGTCAAGACTCCAAGGAAGACTCCGCTCTCTTCAGTCACCATCCCGTCGGCCTCTCCTGCCTCTTTCAACTGCTTGTCCTTAACCTCAACTATCCGATCTCCATGGACCTGCTTCATCGTCACAATCCGGAGGTCATGCACGCCCACGGCCCTCTTCACGTCGCAG
>VBLN01000237.1 GCA_005878685.1 Deltaproteobacteria bacterium
TCTTCACCGATGACAATTTCGCCCGCAAAAAACTCTGGCACGAGACTTTCCAGGAGATAATCAAGCTCCAAAAGGAAGGCATCAAGGTCACCTTTATGATGCAGGTTGATCTCGCCCGCAAGCCCAAGGACTTCGTACCGCTCGCGGCTGAAGCGGGTTGCACCCAGGTCTTTATCGGGATGGAGAGTGTCAATCCCGAAAATCTCAAGGCGGAAGGAAAAGGCCAGAACCGCGTTGA
>VBLN01000238.1 GCA_005878685.1 Deltaproteobacteria bacterium
ATTATCGGCCTACCGTTTGATACCAAGGAGCAAGTCCCTCGGGATACCCGCTACCTTACGGATGTGATTCAAGCGGATCAGGCCTCGTTCTTCATGCTCACTCCCTTGCCCGGATCTCACGATCACCGCGAGATGAAAAAACGGGGCGAATGGATGGATCCGGATTTCAACAAGCGCGATTCCTTTCACGCCACTATCAAGCATCCCCATATGACGGCTGAGGAGTGGACTGAAGCCTACGAAGAGGCATGGAAAAGTTTCTACAGCAAGGAAAATATGATCCGCATCCTATCGCGCTGGAACCACAATGCCAAAGTTTACTGGAATCTCATGATGGTCTTTTTCTGGTACAAAAATGCTGCTCTGATCGAGAAGGAGCATCCGATGATCGCAGGCTTCTTCCGCTTAAAGGAGCGGCTCTCTCGCAGACCCGGTTTTCCGATCGATCCCTTGCTGGTTCACCTCTGGAAGCGAAGCAAGGAAGTCTTCCAACTCTTCGTCGCGTGGGCAAAGTTCATTAAGGAGATGGAAGAGGTCTGGCTGCAGACGCGAAGGAGAAGCGAAAAGGAAGAAAGATGGCTCGAAGAGATTCAGAGAGTTCAGGGAGAGATATGGCAAGCCCTCAGGATCGCAGAGTGGCAAAAAATCTACGCCAACGCCAAGGCGACCCTCCCCGGCCGAGCCAAGGCGTTGCTCGACCCCTTCGAGGAGCTCTCATCCAAGATACTGGTCAGCCGGAGGGATCTGAAAAAGTTTCTCAGGCAGTGGGAGAGCCTCCAGGAAAGCATCCAGGAACTGCGGCTCCATCTGAATCGCGAAGGAGGCGCCGCGCTCCGCTGGCTCGATGAGATGTCCCGTATTCACGGGAGCGTCCGACTCGGAAGCAAGATGCAAGAATGGCAGGAGGCTTACTCCCGCCTGAAGGGCAAGCTGCCCTCCAAGTTTAACCTCCTCACGGTCAAGTTTGACGCCCTGAGCAACCGGGTCATCTATTCCCGTCAAGACCTCCAGAGATTCTGGGCTAACACTGTGCGGCAGCTACGAGGCATGAGGTGGTGGAACATCCGCCCGTGGCGACTGGCCAAAACGCTAGCCAAGGATTTCGCTCTGACAACCTCTTTTGCCCTGACCCTCAGGGACAGCTCCCGAGGCCACTGAAGACCCAAAAAAGCCTTCAATGGAGCTGGGTCGTTCGCTTCTTTAGAGAGGCGACCTGCTCTCGGATCTCCTCAGCGTCCTCCGCATAGTGAGCAAGCTTTAGATAATCCTCAAGATCCTCTAGCGCTTGCGAAAACCAGTCCAGCTTCAGGTAAATAAGTCCCCGATCTCTGATTTCCTGAACCGAATCGGGCTCCAGGATCACAAGGCGCTCCACCACCGAGAGGCTTTTGAGTGGTTCTCCTTGCTTCAGATAGATCATCTTCAGGTTGTTGAGCATTCTCTTAAGAATCTGCTTCTTGCTGATCGGATCCAGAAACTCGGGCCGGAAACTCACCGCCCCTTTGTAGAGCTCACCCACAAACCCCTCAAGTTCTTCCAGGGAGCGTACCTCTCCTCTGTGAAACGGATCGATGATGACTTCATCCTCGGGATACTTGACCAGGAAGTGTCCCGGAAAGCCCACTCCATGGAGAGTCAATCCTACGCGCCGCGCCACCTCCATGTAGAGCACGGCGAGAGTGATGGGAATCCCTTTTTTGCGCTCTATAACATCATTCAAAAAACTATTCTTAGGATCATAGTATTCATCGCGATTCCCTTGGAACCCTTCCTGGTTGAAGAGAACATAGTTCAGGGACGCCATGAGACGATAAGGATCTGTCTCGCCACGGGAGCAGTCGCTCACAGCCGATGCCAACCGATCGATCTTTGCCACGCAAGCTTCGATGTCCAACTGCGGATACTCTCCCTCAGCAATCGCCAAAGCGGCGCGGCCAAGATCGACTTCATCCTCTGGTCTTTCTACGGCCCGACGAAAGCTTTCATGATCGCGGAGCGTCATGGTCACCTATCATCATCTTGGCTCTGAGACGACATCGACAAGGGCGGGAAGTTTCTTCTCCTGAACAAATCTCAGCGCCCTCTGGAGCGCGGGCCGAAGATCGGCCGTCCCTTCGATCGGCCCCTCGCCATGGACGCCGAAACCCTGGGCCACCTTGGCAAAATCCACTACCGGGTCGCTCACGTGCGTGCCGATGCCGGCGTTTTCCACGGGTCGCTTACGAAACTTCGCGACCTCGATGCCATGCTCCTCGGAATTGTAGAAAGACTGGTTATTGTGCATGACGATCAAAAGAGGGATCCTATGTTTGGCCGCTGTCCAAAGCGAGCTTGAAGTCATCAGCAGGTCGCCGTCGGCTTGGACGTCGACGCAGAGTCTGCCGCTCCCCAAATGGGCCAAAGCGGCCCCGATAGCCGCGCTCATGCCATAACCGACGCCGGCGCCGCCGCTCGTCCCAAGGTACTGCCCAGGTTTTGCGAAATTCCAAAGCCGACGCGCCCAACCGTTGGAGTTGCCGTTCACCAGGACCCAGTCCTCCTGCTTGATCACCTCGCCGAGCTCGTGGGCCAGAAAAGCCGTCGAAATCTCCCTTTGCGATGCCTTGGCCTGGGCGTCCGCCAGCCATTTCGCCCGACGGCTTTTATGAGTTTCTCCAAGCTCCTTCAGACGCGCTTCGACCGCTGCCTTTTGCTTTCCGTCGCTCCCCATCCGTTCGCGGCAGATTCGGATGAGCTCCGGGATCGCTACCGAGGTATCGGCGCTGATCGGAACATCCAGAGCCTGCAACACCTGACAGTCCCCGGCCCAGCTTCGCACCAGCATGTCGTTCATCGAGATGTGAATGATCTTGGTCGAAGGACCGATGACGTATTCACAGGCCCGGGTCTGTTTACTCACCGTGGTCAGCGAGCCGTACAGATCCGCCACGTCCAAGCCTAAAATCACGTCTGCCCTTCGCAGCAACTCGCGGGCGCCGTCCGTGACATCCAGAGGATGGGTATTGGGAAAATTAAACCGGTTCCCTTTGTCCACAACCGGGATCGCCAAGAGCTCCGCCAACTCGATGAGCGCAGGAACGGTTTTGGGGTTCCGGCCCATGTAGTCCGCGATAATCAGCGGTGATTTTGCATTGACCAGAAGGTCAGCAGCATGTTTTAAGGCTTCCGGATTTGCATGCGGCGGCGCCGGAGGAGCGAACCGGCTTATGTCCGGAATCTCGATCGGAGTTGCAACCGCATCCTCCTGAATATCCGCGTCGTAGTTGATGTAAACCGGCGCCATCGGCTCTGTCGTAGCGATCCGATATCCCCGGACGAAAGATTCCGGGACGCTCGCGAGATTGTAAGGCTGATCGTCCCATTTCACGTAATCGCGGACTTGATTTCCCTGAACCAGCGCGGTGTGGATCCAATCGATTCGCGGACGACGACGCAACGTGTTCATTGGCCCGGTACCGCCAAGCACCATAACTGGCACCCGATCGCACCAGGCATTGAAGATCGCCATGCTCGCATGTTGGAGGCCCACGATGTTATGAACAATGGCGATCATGGGTTTGCCTTTGGCTTTGGCATAGCCGTGAGCCAGTGCCACCGAGATCTCTTCGTGACAACAGAAGATTACCTCGGGCTTGTAATTGCCGCCGTAATTGACAATGGAATCGTGAATGCCGCGAAAAGTCGCTCCGGGGTTGAAGGCCGCATACTCGATGTCGAAGGCCTTCATGAGATCGACGACAACATCGGAGCCATACTCCGCTTTCCTTTTCTCTAGTGGTGCCGCTTTTGCCACTTTTCCTCCCCTTTCTGTCCGTTAATCAAAAAATCCGAAATCCGAATTTCGAAATCCGAAACAAACTCAAATATTAAGTCGAAATCACGAAGTCCGAACCAAATTTTCGTTTGTATTTTTGATCATTTTAAATTGTTTCGAATTTCGAGCTTCGAGTTTTCTCCGTGTTTCAGTCACTTTCTTTGGCGTGCTTTGCGAAATACATTTGCCAGGCTTCATGATAAAAGACCTTCGTCAGGCATCTTTGGATTAATTTCTCTCCTGCAAAAGGCCCCTTTGAAAAAATAGCTCCAAGGCCTCGAGCAGCTCCCCTTCTCTGCCGCCCTTCTCCGAAGCTTTCCCAGAATCGAGGGCCGCGATCTCCTCCAGGATCTTTTGCGTCGCCGGAGCCATGACAGCCTTTAATCCATGGTGCCGGAAGGTCGCGCGCAACTCGCGCATCTCTTCTGCCCGCCGACCCGCGTGGATGGGCAACGCCGAAATACCGCGGCCGACCTTGCTGACGAGACCCGGAAAACTTTCTTCATAGCGGCGCATGATCTCCTGCAACAAATCAAACTTTCTGGCGCCGAGCAAGAGCTCGGTTAAGAGCGCCTGCAACCCCTTGGTCAATCCTGCGTAAACTATCTTGAAGGCGGAGGCCTGCCCTGTCGTCGGGCCCAGCACCTCCACGGAGAAGCCGGAGTCTCGAAGTCCGCGCAGCTCTTCCGCCCTGGAGCCCGACACGTAGACGGTGGCTTCTTGCAATTTTGTGGCCGATCCGATGATGCAGCCATCGACAAAGCTTGCCTGAGCTTGAGAGAGAGATTGACTGACAGCGTCGGCGGTCATGGGAGAGATCGCATTGGCATCCAGATAGAGACAATCTTTTCTCCCCGCCTTCGACAGGGCCCTGGCTACCTGAGAGGCCACTTTACGAGCTGCCGACGGAACGACAATGGAAACGATGAGATCGGCCTCTGACACCAGCGTCGAAAGCGGCACCGACGGCACGCCCGCATTGTCCGCCCGTTTTTGCGTTACCTCGCTTCGTCCCCTGGAAGAAGTCATCACTTCCACCCCATGCTCCTTCAAGAGGCGAGCCCAGTGATAACCCATTTCGCCAATGCTTAAAATGCCGATCTTTTGAAAGGCCACGACAGTTCGTTCCTCCTAAGCCCGATCATTAATCACGTCAATCATCTGCCTTAGGCGCCCGAAACTACGCCGATTGAACGGAACCGAGAGACGATGAAGCGACAAAGTCGCAGGTTCATCCGATTCTTCGGGGAGAGCGGCGGTCTCACAGATTTCACCTTCGGTCAGCATATCTCGGAAATCGCGATTCAACTTCGCTATGAGGGATTGAGTCGGAGGATGAATCAAACGGATCACCAGATCCTGTCTCACGAAACGATGGGAGTGATAGTTCGAATAAAAACCTTTGATTTCCGCCACCGCGCCCTCGATATCCTCAACGATCTTAAAGAAACAAAGGTCCTCCTCGGAAATAAATCCCGCATTCAACATGCGACGCCGAACAAACTCTTCCCATTCTCTCCAATAACCCCGACCTGGAAGATCGACCATGAGGATGGGAACAAGCTGGCTCTTGCCAGTCTGCGCCAGGGTGAGGGCCTCGATCGCTTCGTCATGCGTGCCGAATCCTCCAGGAAAGAAGACAAAGCCATCCGCTTCTTTAACAAAGATCAGCTTGCGCGTAAAAAAGAAATGAAAGGTCATGAGCTTTGGGTCGTCCTGAATGAATGGATTCGCCTTCTGTGCAAGAGGCAGCCGGATATTAACCCCAAAACTCTTTTCTCTTCCCGCTCCTTCGTGGCCGGCTTGCATGATGCCTGGGCCGGCGCCTGTAATGACCATAAAGCCCTCTTCAGCGAGTCGCCGACCAAGCTGGACGGCCATCTGATAATAGGGCTCTTTTTCCTTGACCCTAGTGGAGCCAAAGATGCTCACTTTGCGCACCGAGCGATATGGAGCAAAGACCTTGAAAGCGTAGCGGAGTTCTTTCAGAGCTCGGTTGAGAATCTTTAGCTCCCCTCGATCGATGTCGCCACGCGCCAACTTAAGGGCGGTGTGGACCATTTCAGCGATGAGATCTTCATTGGGAGAGCCGCTAGCGCGGTCAAGCCAGTCCAGCAGCGCCCGCTGAACCGTCTCGAGGGTCACCTTTTCTCTTCTTGTCCTCTGGATTTTAACCACACCTTTCTATCTTCTATCTCATATCAGTGACCGGAAAAAAAGGATTCCGGCGTATCTATTTCCCGTCCTTCAGACCGAGAATGATAGGAGAATGGCCACCGACTGGCACTGCCTGCACGCTTTCGAAGCCGGCCTCGGTCAACCATCTTCGGTATTCGGAAAAAGTAAAAGTATCTCCCTCCTCTGTCCCAAGCAGAGCATTCAAAGCCAATAATAAGGGCATGAAATCAGCCTTTCTCTCTTCGTCCGCAATATAGTCCATAATCAAGAGCCTGCCGGTCCCTTTCAGAGCGCGGAAACACTTCTCAATCAATATCTGGCTCCAGGTTGGTCCTTCGGAGTGGCAAATATGGCCTAAGAGCGCCAGATCATATTCCTCAATTCCAAACTCGATCTCCCTGATGTTCGAAGCTATGAACCTGTAGCGCTGCTCCACTCCGAACCGCTGCGCGTATTTCTTTGCCACTTTAAGCACGGGGGAGAAATCTATCGCGGCGACTTCAGCATGCGGGTACTTGAGGGCCCACGGTATCGACCATACAGCCGAACCCGCCGCCACGTCCAATATTTTTAGGACTTCACGATCTGCTCGCCAGAGGGAGGACTCTCGCGCGCAAACCTCAACGAGCTTCCAGGCATAGCCTCTGTGCGCTTGAAACAGCGCTTCGGCGATGTGGAGATTTAATTGTCGCTGTTTTCGATCGCTGCGCAGGGTTAAAGGCGGCCTGCCTGTCCGCACGGCTTCGGGTAAGGTGAGCCAGAGCTTGAATAAATCTTCCCATGGGAGAAACAGTGGGGTCAGGTCATACTCGCTCGATGGGAGGAAATATTTTCGCGAATAACTATTCAGGTCATAAATATCATCTTGCTTCTTCAACAATCCCATAGCAGCCAGACAGTTGAGTAACGTTCTCACTCCTCTTGGGTAACAATCCGTGGCTGACGCTATGCTTGGGACCTCCAGCCACCGCGGGGAAGATGCCGAGCTTTAAAGCCGTAAACAACACA
This sequence comes from Deltaproteobacteria bacterium, assembly GCA_005878685.1. Classification (GTDB taxonomy): domain Bacteria; phylum Desulfobacterota; class Binatia; order UBA9968; family UBA9968; genus DP-36. The sequence goes on from VBLN01000238.1 coordinate 7,001, forward strand.
ACCTGTGGAGCGAAATGAAAACCCAATTCATCCAAAGCCCCCTTTTCAACCTGCTCGCTAATGGCGATCATGAGCTGCCTCCTTATCAGGAGCGGTTTAGCACCCAGGCAGGGTTGCTGACTTCCAGCGCATTAGGGTATTTTCTCTCTGGCCGTTACGGCATCATGGCCTATCTTAACCTGCTATGGAGGGAATCAGATGAAATACTACGACATCTCGCTCAATTTGTCAGCCGACGCCGTCCGCTGGATCACCTCTCCGCCTTTTGAGCTTATCGAGCGCCGGCGCATGAGTCGGGGAGATCCTAACA
>VBLN01000239.1 GCA_005878685.1 Deltaproteobacteria bacterium
TGACGAGATAGCGCAATTTTGCCGGATCTACCAGGCGTCGCACGGCATCGTGGACCAAGTTGAAGGTGTGGCGGAAGCTTGTCTCAACCATGGCCGGCTGTTCATCCCGGATGAGGAAGCAACCGAAGTTCACGGGATGCCCAGGCTCGTAAAAACTGATCCGAAAGATGTCAGGCGCAACCTCTGTCACATTCACGTTCATGCTAGCTCCGTTTCTGTTCGTGAGGACAATTTCGGTTGGAACTAGAAAATCAGCGGCCGCTTGCCTCGTGAATATTCCTGTCGCGACGATGCCGAGAGGAATGATACCCGGCTAGGCTGCTTGCGCCTCCATTTGTTTTGAATATTTCCCGTAACGGGCCGTGCCGTTGCACTTCGCCCGGTGATAAAAGATCTTTTGTGCCGCGGCGACATTGGCCGCTTCTCCTTTCCACGCCTTGAGCGCCGGATCCTGTAGCGCCCTGGCATAGGAGAAGCTGACTTCCCACGGATGAGGCCCGATAGCGTTCATGGCATTGAGGTGCTCCGTCGCCTTTTCCGCGCTTTGCCCGCCGGACAAAAAGACGATGCCGGGGACGGCTGCCGGAACCGTTCGCTTTAGACAACGGAGGGTGCGCTCCGCGACCTCGTTGACACTCGCCTGTTGCGGACATTCTTTCCCCGAGACGACCATGCTAGGTTTAAGCAGCATGCCTTCCAGCAGGACACGCTGTTCCAAGAGCGTGGAAAAAACGCTCTTCAAAGTAGCCTCGGTAACTTCTTGGCACCGGTCAACAGTATGGTTTCCGTCCAACAAAACCTCGGGCTCGACGATCGGAACCAGCCCTCCGTCCTGACAGAGCGCAGCGTAGCGGGCGAGCGCATGAGCGTTGGTGGCAATGCAAGTCCGCGTCGGGATCCCGTTGCCGATGGTAATGATGGCCCGCCATTTGGCGAACTTCGCGCCAAGCTCCCTGTATTCTTTGATTCGGGCGCGCAATCCGTCGAGGCCTTCCGTCACCGTTTCGCCGGGTATCGACTTTGATGCCAGGCATAATCCCTTTCTTCGAAAGCAATTGCGGGAAGGGGGTACCATCCCTGGCGGACTGGCGGATGGTCTCGTCAAACAGAATGACGCCGCTGATCGCCTCCTCGATGCCTTAGGTGGTAAACAGCAACTCGCGGTAGGCGCGCCGATTATCCTCAGTCGATTCTATCTTGATGCTGTCGAATCGCCTCTTGATGGTTCCCGAGCTTTCATCGGCAGCGAGAATTCCTTTGCCTTTTGCCACCAGAGCTTGAGCGACAGATTCGAGTTCTTGCTTCGCCATGGCTTTTAAACCTCCTTACATTTTCTCAACCAGTAATTTTACACTGCGCACGATCTACGGCAAGCCCCCCTGGGTAATTTTTATCAAATCTCCCGCTCAACCTTCAAGATGGCTCTGCCTGACTTGACACTCCTATCCGCCCTTGCTAGCTTCCGTCCCACAGCCTGCATAAGGAATCGTGCTGCTAAACGCATACTCTCGAATGAGACCCTGGAAAAGGCGTCTAAGAAGGAAGGGAGGAAGAACATGAACAGGCGACGCGTACTCTGGCTTATGGCCTTTGTGCTTGGGACTGCGGCCGCGTGGGGAAGCGCGGGTCGGGCGGAGGGGGCGAGTGCCGCTCCCATGAAGGTGAGCTTCGGCATGCCCACTACACCCCCCAATCTGGTTCACATCGGACCTTGGGTTGCGCAGGAGCAGGGCTTTTTCAAAGAAGAGGGGCTGGAAGTAGAGATTAACACCTTTGAGGGCGGCATCTACGTGTTTCGTAATATCGTGAGCGGCGGCCTGGATGCTGGTGGTGGTGCGGGGGCTGCAGCGGCCGTGTCGGTCGCGAAGAAGGCAGGGTTCAAAGCTATCTATGCCCTGGCGCCGAGATTTAGTTCAACCTTGACGGTGCGCTCGAACATCAAGACACTCGAGGATCTCAAGGGGAAGAAGTTCGGCGTTCAGGAGGTCGGCGGGTTCGCCGACGTGATGAGTCGCCTGGTGCTGCGAAAGGCGAACATCAAGCCCGATGAGGTGACATTCGTGCCAATAGCCTCGGCGGATGTGCCGCCGCTTCTTGCCGGTCAGATCGATAGCGCCGTGCTTCATGTGGACCAAATGATCCTCGCGCGCCAGAAGGACCCCTCGTTTCACCCTCTGGTGAAGTTTTGGGAGCTCGAACCGAACCAGCTCTTCCTCGTCGTGGTTGCCCCCGAGAAGAAGCTTGCCGCTGAGCCCGCCAAGTATCAGGCGCTGGTTCGGGCGTTGGTCAAAGCGAACCGATTCATGTATGCCAACAAGGCTCGGACCGTTGAGATCGCGGAGAAGTACGCGAAGATCCCCCGCAATGTGATCGAACCGGCATATGACGAGTTGGTGAAGGGCAAAGTCTGGGCCCAGAACGACGGGCTCCCTCGGCAGAAGGTGGAGTACACGATCGACCGGATGGTGCAGGTCGGCAATATCAAGCAGGAGGAGCGGCCGAAGCCCGAGGATTATGTAGCTGTCTCGATTGTCGAGGAGGCTATGAAGCGTTTCCCGCGCATCCCCGACTACGATTGACCGCCGACCTTTGGCTCAATCGAACCGTCCGCGCTACCGACCGCTCAATTCAGAGTCTCCTTAGCCTCGGGCTCTCTTCGACTCTCGCACCTCTGACTAATCGCCCGTTGGTTTTGCACCAGAGAAAAGTTTATTAATAAGAGCAGTGTTTGTCTTGTAAAGGAGAGATCGATGTCTGGTCTTTCTCAGTTATCACTCAGTTGCCTAGTGGATCATGTGCCTTTCACGGGCTTCATGGGATGGGTGTGGCGGCTCCGGGGCGTGCGCCGCAGCGACACAAATCCCAATCTCTGCAATAGGTGAACGCTCCATTGGGAGGCGGGGCGCCTCTCGGAGGTCACAGTGCTCTTTGCCGACTGTCGGGAATATACGCGACTCACGCAAGAGCTGGGGATCCAAAAGGTGGCTCCGGTCACGGAAGAATTTTTCAAAACCAGCTCCAGGATCATTATCGAGCACGACGGCATCGTGGACCGCCTGCTGGGCGACGCGTGCATGGCCTTCTTTAATGTCCCGATCAAGCACGACGACCACGTCGCCCGCGCTGTGAGCGCGGCGTGCCAGATTCAGCAAGGAGTGACTCGCATCAACACAGAGTTGGGGAGCGAGTTTGTCTTGAATGTGGGTATCGGGATCGCGACTGGCCTGGCACTGGCAACCAATATGGGTTCCACCAATTGTCATGACTATACGATGGTCGGCGACACCATAAACATCGCCTCACGGCTGCAGGGCCAGGCCGCCGCTGGAGAAGTATTGGTAACGGAAGATGCTTACAGGGAAATCAGCGCCGCCTTTCCTCGCACGCTACGCCGTGAGTATCCCCTGAAAGGGCTCGCGCAGCCGGTCGTCGCCTACGCGCTGAAGCGGGAAAGCCTTTAGATTCTGGACGTGTCGGGCTTGATTGAATAGATTCATTCAAGGAGCTGTGTATGATTCATACGCGCATCTGCGATCTTCTCGGCATCACGCATCCGATTGTTCTCGGCGGCATGGGCACCGCGACCTCAGCGCCGCTAGTGGCCGCGGTTTCGAACGGCGGCGGGCTCGGCACTCTTGGGACCGGGACAGCGAGTTTTGCCGGCGATCGACTGGAGAGCGAGATCGCCGCCATCCGCGAGAGAACCGACAAACCCTTCGGCATCAACCATCTCTTGTTTGCCATACAGGAGGAGAGCTTTCGCGTAACGCTTCGGGCGCGGCCGGCTGTCGTCGCCTTCGCTTGGGCTCGCCTCGATCAGGAGTTGCGCGAATACTTCAAGCGCGCACACGACGCAGGATCGAAAGTCATGTACATGGCGGGCGAAGTTTCCTTGGCAGTTGAGGCCGTGGAAGCGGGCGCCGATGTCATTGTCGCGCAGGGAACCGAAGCAGGGGGCCATGTTGGTTGGATGGCTTCGATGCCGCTTGTGCCCATGATCGTCAAAGCCGTGGCGCCTCATCCAGTGCTTTCCGCGGGAGGCATCGCTGATGGCCGCGGCCTCGCCGCCGCTTTGGCGCTAGGGGCGGAAGGGGTGCTCGTGGGTACGCGGTTCATGGCGACTCCTGAAGCGCCGATTCATGCGAATTTTAAGCAAGCGATCGTCAGGAGCGACGGTCACGATACGGTTCTGACGGAGATCCCCGATATCGCGTCGGGACGCGTCTGGCCGGGTGCCATGGCACGCGCCCAGCGCAATAAATTCATTGAGCGATGGGCGGGACGCGAGTGGGCGCTGCGCCAGCATGTCCGCGAGGCCGGACAGGCGGCTTTAGAAGCGCGCCGTGCCGGCGACGTCGATAACGCCTCTATTCTTTTTGGCCAGGACGCCGGCCTGATCGATTCGGTGCGCCCTGTCGGTGAAATCATCGAAAGCATGGTCAGCGAGGCCGAAGAGATCATCAAAGGCCGATTGAATCGACTCGTGCAAAACCCAAGAGGCCACTAGTTCCGTTGTCACCGCAGCTTATCTAACTCTGCCCATCCGATCGATCGCTTAAGAGAACTGCCGAGCTTGCTCTTGGTCATGTGCCTAGAAGCTAATACTCCATAAGGAGCCGACATGGACACTAAGATATTGTTGACCGTTTTTGTCGCGGTCTTTACGGCCGAGCTGGGGGACAAAACACAACTCGCCACATTACTTTTCGCCGCCGATAAGGAAGTCAGTAAGCTCGCCGTATTCGTCGGCGCATCTCTTGCGCTGATCGTCGCATCGGCTATCGGGGTGTTGGCAGGAGCTATGGTTTCTCAACATGTAAGCGAAAAGTATCTACACTATATCGCGGGTATCGGTTTTGTAGGAATAGGCATTTGGACGCTTGTTAAAGCATGATCTGCTAGCAACAAAACCATAGTCATTAATTACATAACGATATGGGTAAGGGATAAACCGAAATAGAGCTATTACCAGATCAAAGTTAATTGAACCTTCTTTGCATCTCTACACCCTTCAAAACAAATCCAACCTCTTCGTTCTTCTTTGGATGCCATCCCCAAAGCGTATCCCACGGTCCCAAGCCTGCCGACAATGGCCAGCTGATGTCTGAGAGGCGCTGCAGGTCGACAGACTCCAGCCGCCAATCCAACGCCCCTAGGTTTTCATCCACTTGCTCACGGTGTGACATGCCGACAATAACCGCACTGATACCCTCCTGATCCAG
>VBLN01000240.1 GCA_005878685.1 Deltaproteobacteria bacterium
TTTTATCACCCGGGATATCCGCTCGGAAGCATGAAAGCCGCCATGGAATCTGCAGTCAGAGATCTGGCGGAGAGTTTGCGCGACAGAAAGATCTGCGTAAACGGAATTTGCGCGGGGATCGTTAAAACCGACTCTCTGAAAGTTCTTAGGCAATACTGGGAGGAGGTGGACCGGGTTCCTGAAGAGCTGTTTGTAGAGCCAGATGAGGTCGCCGATGTCAGCCTGTTTCTCTGCGGTCCTGAGAGCAGGGGAATCCGCGGGCAGATGCTCATTGTCGATCGAGGATTGAGCAATCGGCTCTACCAGCAACGCAGAGACGGATGAGATGAGTTCAAGCGCGAGTGAGAGAGACCATGAAGCAAGAGCTAGTGACAGAAGAGAAGGTTTTTCAGGAGTTGAAAAGAAGTATCGCCGAGAGTCTCAGGATCGATCTGGAGTCGATCCAGCCGGACAGTTCTTTAGTCGGAAATCTGGGCGCGGAATCGCTCGATTTCCTGGACATTAACTACCGCCTGGAGCAGGCCTTTGGGATTCGCATGGCCCGCCACTTTGTTCTCGAACACGTCGAGGAGATTTTCGGTGAAGGGTCGGCGATCGATCAAAACGGCAGACTGACGCAACGCGGCGCAGAACTGCTCAAGCTTCGGCTGGGCGATCACCACCCCACGCTCAAGCCGGGAACGGAGCTAGATCAAATTACGGCGCTGATCACCGTACAGTCTCTCGGCAGAGGCGTCCTGGATATCTTGAATAGTCTTCCTCAGGCCTGCACCCACTGCGGGACATCAGCATGGCTCTCGGACGACGGCGCCCGTATCCGCTGCGGCTCGTGCGGGAAAGGCGCCGCTTTTGCCACGGGTGACGATCTCATCAAAGACTGGTTGAGAAAGGTCCAGGAAGAAAAAAAAATCTTCTGAGCTCTCGTCTGAGAATCGACTCGCACGATCTCGCCATGTCCCCTTTGAGACGAAGAGTGGTGATCACCGGCTATGGCATGGTGACCCCCTTAGGTCGGAATACGCAAGCGACCTTCCAGAGAGCATGCCAAGGCGAATCGGGTATCGACTATATTCGATCCTTTGATACTAGCGGGCTGCCCTGCCGGATTGGAGGCAAAGTCGATGATTCTTGGATCGAGATCAATGTCGGCAAACTCGAGAAGTTCGCTTCCCGCGGGCTAAAACTCATGATGGTAGCCGCCCGCGAAGCGGTCGAGCAGTCCAGGTTGGATGAAGTTCCGAATCGGGAAGAGATCGGGGTCTCACTCGGCTGCCATGGCGATAATCCTCCCATGGAAGAGCTCACGTTTCTCCACAGATTCTATGATGGTAACGGTAAGTGGGATGTTCAAGGCCTGCTTCGAGAGGGGGGCTATTCGTACTTGCAGTTCTTCCGCAGGAAGCCAGACGTGGCCGCCGCGATGCTCTCGGCGGCGTTCGACTGCCGGGGAAGCAATCTCTCGATTGTTTCGGCGTGCGCTGCCGGAGCGCAGGCGATCGGAGAAGCCTTTCACTTGATCCGGGAAGGGGGAGCGGTCGCGATGATCGCCGGGGGCTGCGAAGCGACCCTCGACTTTGTCGGTTTAGTCGGCTTCGTCCTCATCAAGGCGCTCGCGGAGCGTTATGCGGCACCGCAGAAGGCATCGAGGCCTTTCGACCGGAGACGATGTGGCTTTGTCCTGTCCGAGGGCGCTGGTGCGCTGGTCTTAGAGGAGCTTCAGCACGCGCGTTCTCGAGGAGCCCCCATTCTGGGAGAGATCCTCGGCTATGGCGATTCCGCCGATGCCTATCGGATCACCGATACCCATCCCAAAGGCGAGGGAGCGATCTTAGCGATGAAAAAGGCTCTGGACGACGGCTCGCTCGCTCCCGCGGATGTGGATTATATCAACGCCCACGGAACCTCCACGCTGCAGAACGATGCGGTCGAGACGCTAGCGATCAAAGAGGTGTTTGGGCAGCGGGCGAAGACGATCCCAGTCAGCTCAAACAAATCGATGTTCGGCCACACCATTGCGGCCGCGGGCGCCATCGAATGCATCCTGACTCTAGCGGGCATCCAACGCTCCATTATCCTTCCCACCATCAACTACGAGTTTCCGGACCCCAAGTGCGATCTCGATTATGTCCCGAACGTGGCGCGCCACCAGGAACACCGGGTCGCGCTCTCCAACTCGTTTGGCTTCGGCGGTCAGAATGGCTGCCTGTGCCTGGGCAAGTTCATCGACTAGGGATTATTCGTGTCGGACAAAGGCGCTGGACCGGTAAGAGACAATCCCGTTGTGATCACAGGTATCGGCGCGGTCACTGCCTTGGGCCATACCGCGGCGGAGACTTGGAACGGTTTGCTCTCAGGGAAGGACGGCGTTCAGCCCATCGAAGGTTTTGATGTCCTGGGCTTCGGTTGCAAAGTGGCAGCTCAAGTGCGCGGCCTTGATCCCGAAGCTCTAGGGATACATACCAAATCGGCGCGCATCATGGATGCACATTCCTTCATGCTCATGAAATGCGCCAGGGACGCCTTCACGAAAGCTCGCCTGGGTGGGAGTTCGGTGGCTGAAGATCAAATCGGCTTTTTCGTGGGCATGGGTATGGTGGACTATAAAATTGAGGATCTTGTACCCGCTGTCGTTGCGTCAAAGGGCCAGGATGGCGTATTGGACCTGGAGGCGTTTTATTTCAAGGGCTACGAAGAGATCTACCCGCTGATCATCCTATTGATGTTAAACAATGTAAGCCTCTGTCAGGCCGCGATCGATCTAAAGATCCGCGGCGAGAATGCCGTCTTTTCACCGCATGCAGATTCAGGAGCTCGTGCGATTGCGGAATCGCTGAAGACGCTCGCAGAAGGCAAAGCGAAAGTCGTTCTTGCCGGCGGCGTGAGCGAAAAGATCTCTCCCTTTGGGTTGGCTCGGGCTCATCTTGAAGGCGATTTGAACACGGGCGGCTATGATGGTGTGGCTGTGTGCCGCCCTTTTGGCGCCCAGCGCAAGGGAACGATTTTGGGTGAGGGCTGTGGGATCCTCGCGCTGGAGTTGCGCGCATCCGCCGACGAGCGGCGTGTGCCCTACACGACGATGATTACGGGATGCGGCGATGCCTTTGGGTGCGAGGAGAGCTTTTCCGCGCCGACATGCCAAGCAATCGCGCAGGCCATGAGAGCCGCTCTCGAGAGTGCGGAGCTCAGCTCTTCGGACATTGACGTCTTGATCGCACAAGGAGATGGCAACCGGGTGGGAGACAAAAACGAGATCAGCGCCATTCACGAGATTTTTGGCAACTGTTTAGATCGAGTCCTGGTGTTTTCTTCGAAGGGCGCCCTCGGTCATCTGCTGGCGGCTGCGCCGGCAGTGGACGTCATTATGAGCGTATCCATGTTGACCGAGGGCGTCGTCCCAACCACACTCCACGCCGCGCCTGTCGATGAGAGCGTGAAATTTCACCTCGTGACTGACGGGCCTGTTCGAACTTCTCCCAAGCGGCTGATGGTCAATTGCCGCAGCGATAGCGGCCAGTGCGCTTCCCTAATCGTGGAGACTGTGCGATAGGGAAGGAGTATGAGATTCCTATTCTACGATCGGGTCTTAGAACTGGAAAAGAAGCGAGCCATTGTCGGGACCAAGAGCTTCGCTCTCTCGGAAGAGTTTCACCGAGGACACTTCGGCAAGGTCGCGCTCATCCCCGGCGTCATCTTCATCGAGGCGATGGCCCAACTACTTGGGTGGTTGGTTTGTTACTCGTACGATTTTGAAGTCTCTTGCATCATGTCCTTGATTGAAGGGGTCAAGGTCCCGGCGCAGCTGAAGCCGGGGTGGGAGGCGCGGATCCACGGAGAGATCATCTCCACCACTGACAAGGACACGCTCGGCAAGGCTTGGGTGGAGGTGGCAGGAGATCGCGTCGCTTCGATAGATCGCGTTATCTACATTCACTTTCGCGAGACGCATCCCGCAGAGCTGGCAGAGCGGTTCGTCTACTTGAGCGGCCGGAGCGATCTGTTAGGCGACCT
>VBLN01000241.1:0-6404 GCA_005878685.1 Deltaproteobacteria bacterium
AAATATAAAATGGCGGCAAAAATTGAGGAAACTTCGGAAATCGCATTTGAACAAGCGGCGGTCCGACCCATAGGCCCGCAAGAATTCCGAGGCTCAGGAGGATCAGAGTTGCTCGAAGCAGGCGATTTTCTGCCGGCGGGAGATTGCTGAATCCCAAAATAAGAAAGCGATCCCAGTATCTCGCGATTATTAGAGCGAAAGGCGGAATGAGGTAGACAAGAAAGTCCTCTTCTTTGTAAGAAGGTATGCTTAAGAAGAGGAGAAAGCTGATTAGCCAAAGCCCCGCTAACCTTTCCTCATCGCTGAATCCCGAGGGTCGGGAATTCCAGAGATAAAAACCCACACAAGGAAGGAAAAAACTCCAAGGAAAGAGGTCCGGGAAGATCATGCAGAAATAGAATAAGAAGGGTTTTGACTCTTCAGTGAGGCGCATGAGATTTTCAACCACGAAAAAGTACCGGTTGAAATCGGCGCCAAGGGACCAATAGTAAATAGCCGTAACGCACAAGAAAGGGAATTTCTCTAAACATTTTGGACCTGCGAACAAAGGCCAAATACGAGAGAGCCCCGAACCCCGGCAGAAGAATTCCGATCGGTCCTTTGAGCATCGTCGCAATGGCCATGCAGAGGAACGAGAGCCAGAGGAAGCCGCCGCGACGCTGCTCCTTTCGATAGGCCAAGGTGAAGACAAAAAATGCCAGGTTCATCCAGAATCCGAGCTCGACATCGATTTTTCCTTTGCGCGCGAGCCACACGGCAACAAAGGTCGTGCTAGTCACCAGGCTTCCGATAAGACCGACGCGCCGATGGAACAGAAGTTTTCCGCAATAATACACGAGCAGTATCGTGGCGATCCCGAAGGTCGCCGAGGGAAACCGTACGGCGAACTCGTTTTCTCCCCAGAAGAAAATCGAAAGGGCCATAAGCCAAAAATGCAAAGGAGGTTTATAGAAGAACGGGTTTCCTTCATGTTCCAGTTGGATCCACTCCCGAGTGCGTGCGATCCTTCTTCCGACGGCGGCGTAGAGGGCCTCGTCGCTCTCGACCGGACTCGACAGCTGCCAATAGCAGACGAAGAGAGCCCAAATCAGCAGCAGGAGGAGCACGAACCACTCGTTTTCCAGCAAAGGGAACAGTTGAGTGATGCTAAAGAGCCCTGCTTTGCTCTGCTGCCGTTCAGCTGAGATCCTCATGCGGCCCCTTTCTCTCTGTCTTGTGGTAGACAGCTTCAAGAAAGCTGTGGGTCCGTGGAAAGTCGTACGAGCCACGGGATCGGGACACATTACATTCCCTTTGAACTTGGTCGGCACGTATGAAGTTGGACATTGTGCTTGAGTTACGCTAATAAAGCTCTAATTCTAAAGAAAGCCGCGGAAGACTTAAAGAGCCGCGTCTCTTCCAAGGGCCATCTGACGGAGCAGCGTCTGGCAATCGTTTGAAATCTCATGAAAGGCAGCAAGGTCTGTCTAACGATTGACGCCGAGTTTTGGGACTCGCCGCAGTATTTTGGTTTGGCTGAAGAAAAAAATAAGCAGCATGGCAACAAGGGCTGTCAGGCGGTACTCGATCTCTTCGGTGATTTCCGGATTAAGAGCACCTTTTTTGTGGCAACCGAGTTTGCTCAGCAACATCCTGCGACCATTGATCGCGTGATTCAAGCCGGGCACGAAGTGGCGAGCCACTCATGCTCGCACGTGCGCTTCGATAGGCTCGAAAGCGCAAAACGATCTTTTGAGATCAACGAATCGAAGAGATTTTTCGAAGAGCGGTTCGGCATTCCCATCAAAGGGTTTAGGGCCCCAGGCAACTTGATAGGGAGGGATCATTTCCTGTTGCTGAAAGGAGCTGGATATCAGTATGACTCCTCCCTCCACCCCGCTTTATTGCCCCACCGGCCCTTCGACGTATTCAAATCAAAATCTCCTTTTAGTGTCGACGGGGTTGTCGAGATCCCGATTTCGACTTTGGCTGGACTTCCGGTCTCATGGGTTTTCATGCGCAACCTTGGAGTTTGGCTGGCACGGTGGGCTGTGTCCTATAACCGGATGCTCGCGCGAGATCTCGTTCTTTATTTTCATTCCTGGGATTTCGAGCCCCTTCCTGCTGTTCCGGGGTTGCCGAGATATGTTACCCGGGCAACGGGACGCGATTTTTTGGCCATGATGGCGAAATTGATCATCGAGTTCCAAAAAAAAGGTTTCTCTTTCTGTCGAATGGAAGACCTGGTTGATGAGTATCTCGATTATCATTCCGGTCTATAACGAAGAGGAATGCATCAAGCTTTGCGTTGAAGAGACCCAGAGGGCATTTCAGGAAGTGGATTATGAAATTCTCATCGTTAATGACGGTAGCACCGATCAGTCTCACGGGGTGATCAGTGCTCTTGCGGCCGGGAACGGGCATATTCAGTACATTTCCTATCCCGAAAACAAGGGCTATTCCCATGCGATCCGGCGAGGGGTTCAACTGGCCAGCAAGGAATACACCTCTTATCTGGATGCGGATCTTCAATACCTGCCAACGGAATTGCGCAAGATGTACGAATTCGCCGTGAAGAACCGGTATGTATTTGTTTTGGGCAAGCCGACTCGGAAGTACTATAAGTTCCTCCGGCATTTCATGTCTCTTGTCTACAATTTTTTGGTTGCTCAGCTGCTCAATCTGCGCGTGGGAGACGCGAATTCACTAAAATTGATCGCGACTCAGACTTTAAAAGCGTTGGAGTTGAAGAGAGAGTTCGGAGGCGTCGAGCTCGAAATACTGCTCGGCATGATCGACCACTCTATTCCTATCATTTTGTTTCCCATACACGTTCAGGAAAGACTTGCGGGTAAATCCAAAGCTGGTCTGAAAATCATCCTTTCGACTCTGGGCCACATAGTCGATTTGCGCCGTTCGCAAAGGGAAAGCAGGCGAGGCCAAAGGCAACCCTAGAGACGGCGTCTTCAGGCGAAAGAACGGATGGTGGAAACTTCTTGATACGTAGTCTGAGATTTTTGTAGGGAGAGGTGACATGCGGCTTGCAGCCCTCATCAAGAGTTCCGACGATCCTGTGTACCGCTATCGCCTCCATGCCTTTGAGCCTGAGTTGCGTCGCCGGGGTTGGGAGGTGTCTTTGCATTGTCTGCCGAAAAAATGGCAGACGAGGCTTCCGCTTTATCTTAGATTGTGGCCCGCTAGCGTTGTGGTGCTGCAGCGGCGGCTACTGGGCCGGGGCGAGATCCTAGTGCTCCGTCGCTCTGCGACGCGGCTGGTATATGATTTCGACGACGCCATCATGTACCGTAGCTCCAATTCTCCTAAGGGACCTTATAGTCGACGAAGGGAAGCGCGCTTTCGGGCGATTCTAGAGGCTGCGGATGTGATCATCGCAGGCAACCGCTTTCTGGCCGAGGCTGCTGGATGCTATACAGATCCGGTCAAGATCTACCGGATTCCCACCTGCGTCGACCCGGGCCATTATCTTCTTGCTTCGCATGAACGGGAGTCTCCCAAACTCCAGTTGGTGTGGATCGGATCCGCCAGCACGCTTCGCACCCTAGGTGGCTTCTCCCGGCATCTCGAAGCGATCGCCTCTGCCATATCCAAAGTGCAATTAAAGGTCATCTGTGATTTCTTCCCCAGCGAGATGCCTATTCCTGTTGTGCAATGTCCGTGGTCAGCCGAGCGAGAGGCAAGCGATTTGGCCACTGCGGATGTTGGCATCAGTTGGATGCCCGACGGAACATGGAGCCGAGGAAAATGCGGGCTCAAAGTCCTTCAATACATGGCCGCTGGGCTGCCGGTAATCGCTAACCCCGTGGGAGTCCACTGCGAGATGATCGCACATGGAAGGAACGGCTTTTTGGCTGAGACACCAGAAGAGTGGGCGGAAGCCGTTCAGCATCTGGCACGCGATCCTGAACTTCGGCGTGCCATGGGAAGGGTGGGTCGGAAGACGGTTCTCGAGGGCTACAGTCCGGGGCGGTGGGCTGATACGTTTGTGGGCGTCGTTTCGGGCGACGTAAGAACCCGGAATTCAAGGTGTGTTCTTGGAGGTTAGCCGGATGTGAGCGAGGGCATCGACCTCACAGTATGCATTGTCAACTGGAATGCTCGAGACCTGCTTCGAAACTTGCTCCGCTCTCTTGAGGTAGCACGTGACGAACTAGCACTCGAGATTATCGTTGTAGACAACGCTTCTAGTGACCGTTCCCTCGATATTGTGGAATGTGAATTTTCTCATGTGACTGTAATTCGTAATGAGCACAACCTGGGCTTCGCCAAAGCCAACAACCAAGCGGCGAGGAGGGCTCGGGGGCGACTGCTGTTGTTTCTGAATAATGATACTGTGGTTGGCCCCGGTACGTTGGCCAGGATGGTTGCTTTTTTCGACGAGCATCCGGAGCTTGTGGCCCTCGGCCCGAAGCTCGTGGGCGCGGATGGGCGACCCCAGCACACTGGTGGGAATCTGCCGACGTTGACAGCGCTGCTTGACCGTATCAGGTTTTTGCGCTGGACGGGCATTTTCCATTCGGCCTATCACACCTACCTTCGGGGAGGCTTTGATCCGAATCGAGGCGAACCCGTGGAGCGACTGACTGGTGCGGCGCTAATGGTTCGCAGAGATCAGTTCACGAGCTGCGGTGGGTGGGACGAAAGCTTTCCTTTCGGGTTCGAAGACGTTGATCTTTCTGTCCGTCTAAGGCAGTCCGGAGGTCTCTATTACTTGGCAGAAGCAGAGATTGTGCACCTGCGCCATGTCAGTGTGCGGGTTAACCCCCGCTTTGCTTATCTAGGGGCCGAGTTTGGCTATGCCCGGTACTTGAGCAAACACCATCCAAGTGCCTGGGGCAGGAAGTTGTACAAGTTCCTCGTCATCGTGGATATGCCGATTCGGATCCTCTCGCTAGCAGCACAGTGCGCTTCCAATCTCCTGCTTAGGAGACGTGAACGGGCTTGGTATCGCTATCAGCAACTTGCCACGGCCTGTGGATTCCTCGTCAAAGATATGCGGCGTTTCTGGCATTGTTAAGGCAATGAAGTCATGGGGCGGGGGAGAACCCGCCAGGACGCCAAGGGCGGATGGGCAGCCATGAAAGATTCCAAAAGGTTTGTTCACTCTGTCGTTAATGGGATTTCTTGGTTAATCGGCCAAGGGTACCAGGACGAGCCGCTCTTCGCTTCCCGATCTCAATGGAGTCATGGAAGGCTTATTCGGGCCACACCCCACCGTCGGGTTTTGCAAGTCGAAGGAAGGCGTTGTCCTTTTCTGGTGAAACATTTTGTCGTTGCGGGGATCTCGGCAGGCTTGAAGGGGGCCCTGCGGGGTTCCCCCGCGGCCAGAGAGTGGAAAGCTATCCACGAAGCTCAACGTCGTGGGCTTCCTGTGCCCAGACCAGTGGCGCTCGGGGAGGGGAGAAAGATATGGAAGCGGGAGAGTATGCTAATCACGGAGTTCATAGGAGGGAGCGTTCCTCTCGGCCACTATCTCTTTGGCCCGGATCGACCTGCCGGATCAGTCAGACACCGCGCCGTCCAGGAAGTTGCGAAACTCATTCGCGCGGCCCACGATGCGGGGTTCTATCAACCGGATCTTCATGCGGATAATATTCTGATAGAGCCGGGCGCGCAAAAGTTCGAGCTCTTTCTGATTGACCTCCAACGCGTCGCCTTCCGCTCCTCGCTCTCTTTACGCAAGCGCTGGCAAAATCTCTCCGTCCTCAATGGGGGAAGCACAGAGGCGAGTCTTGCCGACAGGGTCTGTTTTCTTAGAGCCTATCTTTCGAGTCCGCCACCCCTGATGGCTGATGTTCGAAAATTAACCGCCCAGCTTGAGAGAGCAGGACAAAAGCATCGCCTCCGTCTGTGGCAGTCAAGGGGAAAGAGGTGCTTGGCCGAGAACCGCGAGTTTTTAAAAGTCAACGTAGGAGAATTTTTTGGTTTTGCGCGGCGGAATAGTTGGTCTAACGATTTTCAGGGTTTGGGCGGCGGACTCCATCAACAGCTTGTCCGTCCGGGAGGCCGATCCGTCACGGATTCGCCGACTATAGGCGTCAGCCTCGTGGAGCTTCGCGGCGTCACGCTTCACGTCAAGAAGCATCACTACCGCGGGCTTGCATCTGCATTAGTGGATCTGTTTTGTCACGGTCCGGCCCTAAGGACATGGGTTGCAGCCAATCATCTTCGAATGCGTGGGATCCCTGTAGCCCTTCCAATTGCCTACCTGGAGAAAAGGCGCTTGCGAATTCCTGCGGAAAGCTATGTGATTACAGAAAACGTTTCTGGGGTGACTCTTAGCGACTCCTTCGCTTGCCTTCCAGGGAGCAGATTGTCCGTCGAAGAAAAGCGTCGCTTGCTTGCCGATTGGGCTCGCCTTGTAGCAAAAATGCATATCCGTGGGGTGACTTGCAGGAATCTCAAAG
>VBLN01000241.1:6529-10085 GCA_005878685.1 Deltaproteobacteria bacterium
GTTTTACCCAGAGGGATCGTCTCAGATTCCTCAAGGCCTACCTAGGCTGGGAAAAGGACAAGGATTGGAGGCGAGTCTGGTCTTGGGTCGCATGGGAGCTCGGGTCCATGCGTCGTTGCTTAGGATTAGTTTTTTTTCGGTGTAGAAGGCCCGAACGCTTTGCAGGTCAAGAACTTTTGGGGGAGCGTGTGAATGCAAAATCTGACCGGTGACGTGCTAAAAGTCAGCGTTATCATTCCCGTCTTCAACGGGGAGCGGTTTATTCGAGAAGCGATCCAAAGCGTCATGGATCAGACCTATCCGCCTTTGGAGATCATCGTCGTGGATGACGGCTCTTCCGACAAAACAGCCGACATCGTCCGTCACCTTTCCGGCGCTCGCCCGATATTGTATCGCCGACAGTCCAATCAGGGCGCTGCGGCAGCACGAAACGTCGGCGTTTCCCTCGCTCAAGGGGAATGGATCGCGTTTCTAGATGCGGATGACGTCTGGTATCCGGAGAAACTGGCGATTCAGGTCGAGCACTTCAAAACCTACCCGGACGTCCCTTTTTTTTATTCTGATATGGATATCATCGATGACGAGGGAAAGGTCCGGCAACAGGCGTTCCTGACCGACGTTCTTCGACAGCGGAGAGAAAGAGCCAAAAAGGATCTTGTGTCTATCATATTTGGTGACCGTCCCTTTCCTTACCCATCGACGGTCGTGCTCAGAAAGGACGTCTTTACGCAATCCGGAGGATTCGACCCGGCCTTTGAGTTAAATGATCACGAAGATTTCGATCTGTTTGCGCGCGTAGCGCTTGCCGCGCCGATCCATTTTATCGATCAAAGCCTGGTAAAATATCGGCGGCATGCCGCTCAAGTGCTCATCGCGAGAACAGAGAATCGGAAAAAGAATTTTTTCAAGTTGCTCGGCGGTTTATGGCAAAAATGGACGCCTGAACCGGAAAAGCAGATTCTTCTGCTCGAGCACTATATGCACTTGTACTCGCATCACGCCAGGGAATACCTCAAGCAGGGTGATTATAAAAAGGCCCAAGTGTATTATTGGCTAGCGTTCCGCTATTACCCCTGGTCCTGGCATAATCTTCGCCGCTGGGCGCTATCTTTTCTGCCAGGGCTTCGGGAAATTTACAGTTACCGTGTAAAAAAGCGTGTAAGGCGGCTGCAAGAGACTTCTAAGTCAGACTTGCGCTAATTAGCATCGACTTTGTCTCTTGGGTCTTGTACTCCAGTCCAACCATCTACGGGATTGGGAGCCAAAAAATGTTGCACCGACGATGCCGACTAGATCAATCAAACGAAACACCGGGACCAGTGGCAGGCATAGGACAAGCTGCCAAGATGGGATGCTCGCGTCCTTGTGATAGTTGCGGAGACGATAACAATCCAGCCTAACGGCGCGTAGATAGAAGAGAGGCGGAGCCGTCAGTCGACTTCTGAGCAAGCGCGCCTCTGGAAGCTCAGGATTGACCCAGCACGCGGCAACGATATCGTATCCCTGCCTGAGTCTTTCGCGAAGAAAAGGAGGCCGGGCGTGAATCACACGTGCGCCAGGCGCCATCTGGACAGGCATGCCCGCACGCTTTAATTTTTGTGCATGGCCGTAACAGTGGCAGCGCATGGGTCCTTGAGGGATCGGCACCCGCCTGAAGATCTCGCGCAGGAATGCGGCGTTATCAAACGCGTAGCAACCTATTTGACGTTGGGTTCGCGGCAGAAGAAAACCAAAATCCATTACCGAGAGAACGCTAGAAAGAAATCCGTTTGGATATCTGGTAAAACCACCGGTGGCCACGGCCTTCCCTTCTCGTAGCGCTGCCGTAAGGCTTTCGAACCATCCTGGCTCAGGGACGCAATCCCCATCCAGAAAAATCACATAGCGACTCCTTGCCGCGCTGACAGCCTCGGTCTTAGCTTCGTCATAATCTAGACCGGACGCCTCAATCAGGCGGACGGTGGAAAATTGCTCTGCGAGCAGGGTCTTGATGGCTGGATCCTCAGTGACATCCACCAGCAGCACCTCAATATTTCCGTGATGAGAGTTTTGCAACGTGGCGGCTTTGAGGGATTTCCGAAGCGCCTCAATTCCTGCCCCTTCGAAATAATTGAAGGTCTCCATAATGATCGTCGCATCCATCGTCGGATGTTTTTTTGACAGTGGTCGCTCAGGGGCCGGCGTTTTCAAGAAGTTGAAATATTTTTCGCCTCGGAACTCCCTCAAATCCGCGTGAGTCAAATACCCATTGCTTTTTGTTTCTGGAAGGCTTATTTCTACTCAGGGATCCTTGGAGCACCCTGCATTTCCTCTCTTTCCTCGAAGATCTTTAACGGAATCTGAACGAAAAATCTATGGGCAGAGACATGCAGCGGGTCGGATTGATTGCCTGTGTAGGTTTAGCGGGAGGGGATTGAACATTTCCGGCTCGGGTTTTCGCCTAAGCGAACCGATGTTGTTTGTCTATAACCTCCTGACCCTGCTTTTAACTCCGTTGATTTTTGTCTACCTCCTCATTTTCCTGCTTCGCCGCAAAGATGTCCGCGCAAATTTTTGGGAGAGATTGGGGAAGATTCGGGCCATAGGGGACTCACCATCGCCTGATCCGATTGAACGGCAACGGCCGGCACGCGCGCGCGAGTCAGGGACTCCACGTTTTTGGATCCACGCCGTCTCTGTTGGAGAGGTGATGGCCGCTGTCCCGCTTGTCAGGGGCCTGCGTCTTCGCTTTCCCATGAGTCGTATCGTGTTCTCCACATATACGTCCACAGGACGCGAGACGGTGAAGAGCAAATGTCCGGAAGCGGATCAATGTTTTTATTTCCCTCTGGACATCTTCCCCGTTGTCCAAAGGGTTATAGCCAAGGTGAGGCCGACGCTTTTTTTGCTCGTCGAGACGGATATCTGGCCCATTTTTTTACGCACACTTGCGCGCAAAGGTATCCCCTCAGTTGTCATCAATGGCCGGATTTCTCCCCGGCGTCTCTGGGCCACGGCGTTTTACCAGCGGGTTCTCGCCCAGGTGAGCTTTTTCTGCATGCAGACCGATGTGGATGCGGAGCGGCTGCTTTCCCTTGGGATCGATGCGCGAAAGGTCACTGTAACGGGAAATATGAAGTTTGCCCAGGCCATCGTGAGAGAAAGAGAGCCGTCGCGACTGCGGAAAGATTTAGGTCTTCCCATCGGAACTCGTCTATTGATCGCGGGCAGCACGCACCCGGGAGAGGAGGCCGAGATCGTTCGCTGCTATCAACGCCTTTGTCACTCTTATAAGGATTTCTTTCTTCTTCTGGCTCCCCGGCATCCTGAGCGCATCGAAAAGGTGGAGAGCCTCTGCCGGTCCTATGGTTTTTCGTGCGTGCGACGGAGCCGGGCAGATGGAACGTCAGGAAGCTCCATCCTCCTGCTGGACACGATCGGCGAATTATCCGACGCCTATGCCCTCGGAACCTTCATTTTTGTCGGCGGCAGTCTGGTCCGGCGCGGCGGGCACAACGTCCTGGAGCCTGCTGCTTGGGGAAAGCCGATCTTTTTTGGCCCTCACATGGAACATTAC
>VBLN01000242.1 GCA_005878685.1 Deltaproteobacteria bacterium
CAAAGATAGTTCAAAAGGGCGAAAAAGTGAAGGCCTACAACTGCGGTCAGTCACAATTCAGCATCCTTGCTGTTCTTGTTGACGGGACTCGTCCGCTTGAGGTATTCAGAGATGGATCGGTCCAGTGATTTGAGGGGAGGTTCGTATGAGACTCAAAGATAAAGTAGCGATTGTGACCGGCGCGGCGCAAGGAATCGGCGCGCACTATGCACGCGGACTGGCTAGAGAGGGAGCGGCAGTTGCCGTTGTGGACATCCTCGATCCGAATCCCGTCGCGAAAGAGATCGTGAACGCGGACGGCAGGGCGCTGCCATTAAGAATCGACGTCTCGGACGAAGCGCAAACCAAGGAGATGGTCCGAAAGACGATCGCAACAACGCGGCGATCTACGGGACTATCGTGCGGAAGCCCTTCGAGCAGATCACCGTCGAGGAGTGGGACAAACTCTACGCGGTGAACGTCCGCGGTATTTTTCTCTGCGTCAAGGCGGTCGCTCCCTACATGAAAGCGCAAAAGCAGGGCAAGATCGTCAATGTAACTTCCAGCACCTTCTTTAAGGGAAACGAAAACTTTCTGCACTACGTGAGCTCCAAAGGGGCTGTGGTTGCGATGACGCGCTCCCTGGCACGCGAGCTGGGGGATTACAACATCAACGTGAACGCCATAGCCCCCGGGCAGACCATGAGCGAGGCCAACCTGCGGCGCGGCGAAGAGACTGATGCTCACTCGCTACGGATCCGTCTCTTGAAACGTCGGCTGCTCCCCGAAGATCTCGTCGGGACGGTGGTTTATCTCAGCTCGTCCGATAGCGACATGATGACGGGCCAGATTCTTCTTGTGGATGGAGGAACGGCTTTCCACTAACTAATAGACTATATCTTGCCCTGAAACCGCATATGATCAATGCGGTTTTTGATGACCTCTCCCAGATCATGGGTGGGTAACCCATCGACGACGGGTAGGGGCTCGGCCCCCAGCCGGGAAAGCTGCTCATTGATCGCGTGAAGAGTCGAGCGGACCCGGTCATATTCTTCTACGTACTTCTGACAATCCAATAGCTTGTGATCGATCTCTTCCAGGTATTTGCTGAGTCTGCGAGCTTCATCTTCTTGAAGAGCGTGCAAAAGACGCTCGTAGGGTTGTTCTTGCTTCATAAGATCCTCCGACATTTCTCTTTTTATTCGCCTGCTACTAGGACGCGATCTCGCCACCCGATCATCGGGCGCGGATCATGATTTTCTGTCCAAAGGGATCATGATTGTTTGCCCAATATATATATAATCGGGATTCTTCATCCTCTCCTTATTCGCCGCGTAGATCTTTTCCCATTTAAATGCATCTCCATAGTATCGAAGTGCCAGGTGGCTTAGCGTATCCCCGGCCTTCACCGTGTATTCTTCTGCTGCAGTTGTTTTGGCAGCTGTGGGAGAAAGAGGCTGAACAACGGGTTTGTTTGATATCGGCGTCAAGCTAACCTTTGTCTGGGGAGATGGGGATGGCTTTGAAGCCAGCGTTGTCTTTTCTGCTGTGGCCGGCTGTTCCTTGGCGCTAGCAGGAGGCGTTCGCCCCCGGCTCGCTACCGCTGGAGCTGGTTTGTGCAGGCGATCAATAAATCCGGATCTATCAAGCTCCCTGATGAAAGTCAGATCCACAAACTGATCTGGCTTAGCTGCCTCTGCTTTAGGGTTTTTCGAGGCCATTTCCTGAAGCACGATGCGAATTCCCTTCATCGTGGGATAAGGTCTTTCCGGAATAAGGTTAAGTGCGACGGCTTGATAGGTCTCTTCCAAGGCGTCCATGTCGTCGGTTTTCAGATATTTCTGATAAATGGCAAGAGTCTCCTTCCGGTGAGTTTTAAAGTAAGCACTACGGACAAGCTCGGGTTTGGATTTGATCAGCGTCTGAGTAACAGCAAGGCCATTTTGGGGATACTCGAGCCCCAACATTTGAAGATCGGCCAGCGTATTGAAACCCATCTTCTTTGCCTTGGCGGTCACGGGAATCGCAATCATGGCACCGTGAATCTTTCCTGACTCGAGGGCGGCCAAACGGGCAGGCTGACTGCCGATCTGCACAATGGTAACGTCCTTCTCCGGCACCAGCCCGTATTTTTCCAACGTATAGCGAGTGGCAAAATCGGAAGAGGAGCCGAATCGGCTGACAGCCAAGCTCTTGCCCCTTAAGTGTTCAGGAGTGGTGATATCCTTGGAGACCATAAACTTATAATCCAGGGTATTGAGGAATCCGGTAACCATTACAACTCCGGAGCCTTGTAGATTGCTCTGAATCACGGCTGCTCCTGAAACCGAAGCGGCAGTCACATCTCCAGAAACCAAGGTCTGGACAGCGAGGGATGCTCCCTCGATATACACAAGCTCAACCTCAAGCCCATATTTGCGAAAGAATCCTTGCTCATGCGCCACCCATATCGGCGTTTGACTACCTGAAACGCCGGAGTACGCAATCCGGATTTTTTCCAACGGCTTATCGGCTGCCTTCGCAGCAAAGGAACAAAGGAAGGTGAGGAGCGCGAAGACGTAAAATATAACTGACGGCAAAGCGACGTGTCTTTGATAGAGTTTTTTGTCCATTTTCTTCTCCTTTAAGACGGTTTATCTGTTTTGCTTCTATGCTTGGCTTAGACGCAGCATGGCGGCTTTAAGGCTCGAACGCATGCGCTCCAGAGAACGGGCCAAGTCTCCAATCTCGTCACGCGATTTTACACATTCTCCACTGACCGACGTTTCCAGGTCGCCCATGGTGACCTTGTCCGCAATCTCCGTTAAGCCAACGATTGGCCGAACAATCCAATGGGCCAGAAGAAACGAGAGCAGCGCACCAACGAAAGGCACGACCGCAATTATTCCGATCAGAGGGAGAAGGGCGCGTTGGATCTCTTTTTCTACGGCATCCCTCCAAAACCCCACATGGACACTGCCCGCCTGTCCCTCAAGAACCGGGACGCCGGTTTCGTACACTGTTTTTCCCCGCAATGATATTTCCCGCCGCTCGTCTTGGCGCTGTCCGCCGACAGGAAGTCCTCGCCGGAGTTCTGGGGGAAAGGTCCCCAAGGTGTGGGCAACGATTTCTCCTTTACCGTCTTCGATAAAAGCGTACGCCACACCATCGAGAAGCGTGTACTTTCTTGCCAGGGCGTGAAGCGCTAGGAGATTTCTTCCGACGATGTGCCCTGCGGCTGCATCGCTGAAGTTGGTGGCTATGGCCAGAGCCCGCTGCTCGAGCTGATTTCGCAGTGTGTTTTGAGTGAGCTGATAGACCGCAGCGGCCACAAAAATACTCAAGAGAAACATCACGCCTGTAAAGATCCCACCGACCTTCCACTTAAGACTGACACGTCGCGATACGTAATTCATTTTTGTCTCCTTACCGGACAGCTTAGAAAGTCTTGAGCGCGGCAATCTCTTGGAGCATCATGTCCTGGAAACGAGCTCTCATCGTCTCATTCAAAATCTCCCGGCCTACCAACTCGATAAGTTCGCTGAGCCTTATCTCAGGGAAGGCGTCGCAAGATTCGCCAAGCGCGGAGATTCGATCACGGATGACCCGATCGGCCATGGGTCCCATAGCTTCGGTGGCTGCGCGAGTCATGTGTTCAAAAAATAGTGGGGAGACTTGAGCCTCTTGAGGTCCAGTCCGGGGCGTCGCAACCTCAGCCCCACAAGGAGGGACAGTTGGTCCTTCAAGCCGATCTTGTGTCTTCAGCTCGGTTGCGGTTGTTTCAGTCTTCTTTGGATTGATCTTTGCCGCTGGAGCCTTCACTTTCGGGACTCCAATCTCCGGGCCTCCGTTTTTGGGAACCTCGAATCCCCGCTCCAACTCGAGACCGCCGGCCGCCTTCATGACCATATAGGCGGAGACCCTCTTTTTCGCAGCCTCACAGGCCATCGCAAGTGCGTTATCACAGATGATATTGATTAACCTGGGTGTTCCTGCCGAATAGTACCAAATGGCTTCGACGGCCTCTTTGGTGAAAATCTCCGGACCGTCGTAACCCGCTATCTGCAGACGGTGGCGAATGTAATCTTCCACCTCGTTTGTCGTCTGGAGAGAGTAGAGACGGTAGTGGATAGCGATCCTCTGCTTGATTCGCCGCAGGGAGGATCTCTTCAATTTGGCCGCTAATTCCGGTTGTCCCACCAGTACAATCTGGAGCAGTTTTTCCTCATCTGTCTCCAAGTTTGACAGACCGCACAGGCCTTCCAGTGCGTCATCGCTAAGATTTTGGGCTTCATCGATGAGTAAGGCCAGCGTGTGCCCTTTTTTGAGCTGCTGGATGAGGTGCCCGTTAAGCTCCTGGATCATCTCTAATCTGTTTTTTTCTTTATTAGCCAGGCCCAGATCCTGGACCATAAGCTCAACCAGCGCATAGGAAGTAAGATGACTACTGGAGATGAAAACAAATTGGACGGTAGCTTCAAGTTGCCGCATAAGCTTCCGCAGGAGGATCGTCTTACCAGTTCCCACTTCTCCAGTGAGGAGGATAAACCCCCGCTTGCCTCTAATTCCATGAACAAGGGCAGCCAAGCCCTCCCGATAGAGGGGGCTGCTATAAAAGAAACGAGGGTCCGGCGTCACACCAAATGGCGGTTCTCGAAACCCAAAATAACTTTCAAACATTGCCTCGTGTTCCTCCGAGTTAACAAGCTCGATCATTTTCTTTGCCCCCTTTTGAGAACGGTGTTGGAAATCGCAGCCAAGTTTTTTTCCGGAAGCGCTCCCCAGAATTTTCTGACGCGGGTGCTGCGAGGAGCAATTCATAGTCCTTTTTATTCCGTATTGTCAAGAAAAAAACACATGCTCTTCCTGGCTTGAGAAGCTCGCATCTGTTTATATCGTGTGCAATATGTACGTAAGAACCTATCGTGCCTTACAAACTGGACTTATCCACAGCTGTGGATAATTTTTGCTTTAGCGCGTCCACATCTGTGGATAATTTTTTCTCATCGTGCACGAGATTGTTCGGCGGTAAACTTGACAGCGTGGATACTAGGGCGGTCGGATGCTGGCGGAGTCGATTCATGACAGGGAAGAAATCGATGTTTCGTTGTGCTTTTCGTTCGGTGAGGCTGATTTATATCGTTGCAAATCAGCAGTATGTTTTTCCATCCTCCTGCAGGTAAGCGACGTGCAAGGAGCAATTGAAAAATGCCAGCTGAATAATATTTCGATGAGATTTATCTTCGGTCAAGGGATGTCAGGACGCGGAGTCTCGAATATTGCGAGACTCATTCCGGAGAGGGGCAGGATTTCGGAGAAATAGAATGTGGGGGCAAACTCCGCGGAGGTCGTGAAGAGCGCCGGCATGATGGCACCGCGCTCAGAGTACTAACGGGGGCGCGCCCATGGAGACAGGCCACTGTCTCTCAACCACGCAAGGCTTTTTTTGGTGTGTTAAAGAAGTCGCGCAGAAGAGGCTGGGGTCGCCCGCCTTCCGTAGCCAAAGCTAAATCTTTCCCTGAGATTTCAGGTGCTCGACGCGGTTCTTGATGATCTCCCCTAGGTCATGGCTGGGTAAATGATCAGCAACGGGCAGGGGTTCCCCGCCGAATCCCAAAAGCTGCTCGTTAAGGTCATGCAGGGTTGAGCGGGCGCGCTCGTATTCTTCCAAGTACGTGCGGCAATCCACTAGCTTGTGGTCGATCTCCTCCAGACATTTGCTGAGCCTCTGAGATTCATGCTCAAAGGATTGTCTCAATTGGTCTAGACTGCTCCGGACAATTTGTTCTTCAACGGGTCGTATCTGCCTGACAATCTCGTCTTTCATCTCCTGCAAGGCGTGCAACAAACGCTCATATGATTGTTCTTGTTTCATGAGATCCTCCGGCATTTCGATTTTCTCTTCTGATACTGTCCCATAGCGTTGTACCAAATTCGCATACCGTTGCACCAGAGATTCAGAGATCTGTTTCTTGATGCGGCTCAAAGCCGTCTCGGTGTCGCGGATTCTCCCATCCAATCGCGCTTCGTCGGCGAGCAATTTCGCAAGCTGTTCTACGGCGGCAGCGGCGGGCATCATTTCAGTTCGCCGTAAATCGCCGCGATGCTTGTGGAGCTGAGAGCTATCTCCATAATATGCTCGGCTCAAAGACTACCTCACCCACGTCTACCAGAGCGGGAGGGAATTCTGACGTGTCAAGACTAAGCTCTGCCATGCCGGCTTCGCTTTG
>VBLN01000230.1 GCA_005878685.1 Deltaproteobacteria bacterium
TGGAGGCGATGCAAAATCAGGGTCCGCCGCTTCCAAAAGTCGATCCGAAGGCTCTTTACGATAACAGCCTACTAAAAGGATTGAAGACCGAAGGGTTCGTGGATAAAATAAAGGCGCGGTGAGCGACCTAACGCTAGCCGCGCACCCAGCGATCGACGTCGATCTCCTAACCTTTATCTTGCGAGATATCGAATGGGTTCCTGTCCAGATCGAAGCCGCGGTATTCGGCCATGGGCCGACTGTCCGGCCGCTTGCCGACGCAGCCTTCCGGCAGCGAATTCAAGAAATGCTCGATGTCGGTCACAAGCCAGGGAAGGTAAAAGGTTGAGGCCCGCCAATATCCGCAGGCGACAACGCCAGCACGACTCAACGATCACAAGGCTTATTTCTCAGGCTTTGGTTGATCGCTCGGGCAGTGGATGGACTCGTCATCGTCAGGCACCCACGGAATAAGCCGCTCGCGCCGGTCTTCCTTGCCGAGATACACACACTCCACGTCATCTCTGCTTTTCAATGTTTCATTTGATCCAGGCGTCATTCGACCGGGACCTTCGTGAAACGTGAGGAGTTGCTCCAGCCTCTTCCGAGGCACCAACTCAATCACGATTCCTTTATCTTCAGACTGTCTCTTTGCTGCCTGGTGCGGCGACTTCCGCTCACGAACATCGAGTCTTAACGATCCCTCCTCTCCCTGAAACCGCCACCGTTCGTAGCCCGGCTTAAAGAAGTGGAGCTCCGGCTGCTCCAAGATAATGGGATCGGAGGCAATGAAGCTTGGGGCTTTGATGGTAAACCGCCCGTCCTTGTCCGTAATCACTTGTTCCGAACCAACGTATCCAAACGCGGGAAGACCATCGAAGTCAGGCCAGTGTTTGTACCACACTGCGATCACAGTTACCCCTTGCAGGGATTGCTTTGTCTCCGCGTCCACCACTTGCCCCTTCCAGGGTCCTAGCGCCTTTAGCGATGGCGGAAAGGCATGAGAGGAGATGATCAACAAAAACATCGTGCTCAAAAATATAATTCGGCTCATACAATCAAATTCCCCTGCGCATCGCTTACATCGGCTAAGAATATATTGGCCAATGGAGACAAACAGTTTGGTTATCATACATTGCCCCCTTTTGATTGATTTGCCGAGGCGACCCTAAAAGCGAATCCGCAATGGCCGTGCCAATCTCAAGAGATGGGCCTGGACCTGGGGTAACGTACTGGATTGCAAGGGTATCTAAATCCGGAAGTGATCTTAGGAAGGATCGTTTAGTCTAGCTTTTGGGGGAAAGCGTAACCTTTATGATACGCGTCGCCACCAAAAGGATACATCGAATTGAAAAATCCGCGTTCAGTCGCTGCGCTCCGGCGCTATTAGTTCTGGCGGACAGGAAAGGAGGCAGGATGATCTGGTCGAGCGTCTTGCGCCCCAGTCGCGGCTGGGCCAGTTGTCCCAGGCTCGCTTGGCTAATATCTCGGCCTGAGCAAAGAGCTCGCTTTCCTCCACTCGTGTTGAGCGGCCGTTCTCGATCACGATCTCGCTGTTGACCAACACCGTCTCGATATCCGCGCCCGAGCGATCGATTCTGATCTTCACGTTAGCCGCGGATGGTCACGGCGTATCGTCTTCTTTTCCATGAAGCGCGTACCAGTAGATACCATTCATATAACGCCAGCGCCTGATCGTCGCTTCCTCGACGGCCTTGAACGCTTGTTGTTGCAGCTCCGGCGTATTGCAATATTTTTTGACGATGGCGAAGCCCTTCCCGGCGTGGATTTCGTCGGCGCCGATGTGCTCCTCGAAAAAGTGGATCTCCCGCGCGCCCGAAGAGTAACCGTAGTGCTTGTGCAAGGCCGGGACCAGTTTCTTGCAGATGTCGAGGAACTGCGATTCCAGTCCGATAAACATCCCGGCGAGAGCGCCCTGCCACGGCTTCTGATAGACGAGCCGCCAGCCCCAATTCTGCAGAGCGTCCGTTCCCGGAAGCAAAGGGGCGTTGAAGATGTCCTCCCGCTTGAGGCCGCAGGCGATCACGTAGTCGGCAAGCATATCCAGATGGCGCTGCTGCGGATTCTCCTCGTCCCAAAGGTTTTCCAACAAATAGGCTTTGACATCGTGGTGTTGGATTTGGGAGGCCTCATAGGCCATCCAGTTGAGGTATTCGGTCACGAAGTGATGATGCTGTATGCAGTACGCTGCAGTTTGTTCTTTGGTTAGTTCTCCGCGCGCCCACTTTTCAAAGAAGGGATGGTTCTTGCTGTGCCTTCTGTCTCGCACGGCAATGAGTTGGTCACGGAAGCTGACGGTCACATCTCCTCCTCTACTTCTTGCTTCCCCAGAGCTTGTCAAAAAAGCCGCTCTTTTCCATCTCAGCTAGATACCGGCGGTCGATAAGCTCCTCGGCCTTTATCTTCTTGGCTCGAGGATCCACCTTGGCAACCTCATCGAGGATGCCTTGAATAGCTTCAGCCTTGATCTCCAATCTCGGCTCGATGGTCTTGATCTCGACGTTGTAAGAAGCGTCCAAAATCTTCTTATCGGTCACGCGCAGATATTTTCCCAACACCCTATAGGTGAATTCCTTATCTGCGTGGAGAATCTTCGCCGCCTCTCCCATAGCGCGCATAAACTGTCCCACGACCTGAGTCCGTTTGGCGAGGACCGGCCGCAGAGTCACAAAGGTCGTGGCCGCATAGGGAATCCGCTGGTCGGGCCCGTAGATCAAGTAGTGGAATCCCTGGGAGATCGCCAGCGTGTCGGAAGGCGGGTTCAAAGAAGCGGCATCCAAAGCGCCTGACACGAGTGCTGCTAGAGTCTCCGGCGACCCGCCGGATTGAATAAACTGAACATCCTTGGTTGGATCCAGCCCTTTTTGCCTGAGGGCTTGAACTGCAAAGTAATGCGGATTGCTCCCGACCCGATTGATTCCGATTTTCTTGCCCTTTAAATCTTCGGGCCTCTTGATCTCCGGCTTGGCCACGATGCTGTGCGTCAGAACATTTTTAACCGCGCCGATAAAGACGAAATCGGTTGCTCCCTGGACATAGGCTCGTATGTTTCCCTCCCCTCCCGTTAGTGCGATCTCGGCGTCTCCTCCGAGCATCGCTGCCGTGACCGCGGGAGAAGAGGCTATGAAAACGAGCTGGAAATCGAGGTTATACTTTTTGAAGAGTCCGGCTTCCTCGGCGATCCAAGGCATCGACTGGGACAATACTCGGGCGGAGTGAATTCCGACGAGCCTCTCCGCAGCCTCGATTCCGGCCGGACTGATAAGGAGGGCGAACAAAACAAAAAAAATAGCCATCTCTTCTAGTTTAATATCAAAGACTCGTGTCCGCCCGTAAATCCTGCCTACCTCGACAGCCCTAGCTCCTTCTGCACCTCCCTGAGAAGCCCATAGTCGATCAGTCGCGAGGTCGGGATATTGACCTCCTTCTTCATGGCGATCCCTGAAGGGTCAAGCCCGAGGCAAGCAATATCACTGTAGCCAAGATCGCCCGCCTCATCTGAGGATCTCGTCTGCCGATTTGGATGGCGTGAATACTCTATGCGGTCTACCGGCTGCGCACCGGATCGCAGGGTTTTTCCCCGGCCTTTTTGACGGCATCACCGGCCGTGATTTGCCGTGGAAAGGAACCTGGGTGCACCGGCGTATCACGCTCGCCTGTCAGGCGTTTGGTCGGTTTCATTGACCGGCTCTAAGCGGAAATCGATCAAGGCCACTTGCCCGCCGGCGACGGCCTTGAGCCCCCGCTGGATCGCGCCACGCACCTCGCCGGGATCCTCGACCTTCTCGCCGTAGCCGTCAAACGCACGCGCCAGGGTCGCGTAGTCAGGGCTGGGAACTATT
>VBLN01000231.1 GCA_005878685.1 Deltaproteobacteria bacterium
CGAATGTCGAGGCCCTCTAAAAGTTGGGCTTCCGCCGGCTTGACTCTGCTATTCGCGGGCATGCGGTTTGTCGAGACAACAATCCGCTGCGCTTCTTCGGAAAGGAAGTAGTCGATCAGTAGCGCCGCCGCGTGAGGGTGCGAGCCGTTTTGACTCATATAAAGCAAGCTTGGGCTTAAAAAGAGCGGCCGAACCGGGGCGAACCAAAGGGGTGCGCCGACCTTCGCCAGCGTCAAGACCGAATTCAGATTCGTATCCACCACCATTTCGAACTCCCCTGCGGCTAGGAGCTCGTTCATATGGCGCCGCCCCCGAATGTGGGTCGGGTTCTGTTCATTCAGCCTCCTCATAAAGCGAATTCCCTGTTCTTGACCTAGGAGCTGCAAAATCGCGCCAAACCAGACGTAGGATTGTGTATCCATCGCCAGTTTTTCCTTCCAGCGCGGACTGAGGAGATCCTCGACCCGCCGCGGGACCTCCTCTTTCTTGACGAACTTGGTGTTGTAAGATGAGACGCTGAGATTGGTGAACATCGCGGTCCAGAGCCCCTCTTTGTCTTTGAAGCCGTCCCGGTAGAATTCTCTTTGCGGGGATCTGTAGCGGGCAATGATTTTTTTAGCCAAGAGCGCCACCATGCCCAGCTGACCGCTCAGGATCACGTCGGAACCGACCTTGCCTGCGCGAGCTTCGGTTTCAACCCGGTTAATGATGGACGCGCCCGAGAAGTGGACCATTTGTAAATTGACAAACGGATACTTCTTCATGAAGCCATCGGCGATAGCCTTTGCGCCGCTCACGTCGAGGTTTGCATACGCAACCACCTGAGCGTCCTTTTTGGCCGCCTCGATAAGACGCGTTTCCCGCTCTACAGTGGGAAGGGACTCAAGCCAGGAGAGCTTTGCTTCTGTCTGTGCAAGAGCTGTCGAGGAATTAAGGACAAAGCAAAGAAATATCAGGGAACACTTGATATTTTGCATGGTCGTCTCTGCTGGTGGTTCAGAGTTCGCTCAAAGGTGGCCTTTTTCTTTGAAGTATCTCTTCGCGCCAGGATGAAGCGGAATGCAAAGCGGTCCGGCCTCTCCTCCGTGGCAAAACTCTTGTATGGTCATCTCCCGGCCATCGAAGTGGTCCACCGGGATCTTGTGACAGGTTTTGTCGACTCTCGCTGCTATATCGTAAGCCGTTGTGCTAGGGAGGTCGCGGTGGCAGAAAAATAGCCAGCCGCTAAAGTCTACGGTCTCGATCGCTTGTTGCACCTCGGGGTAGTACTTAGGAGTGATCGGTGCGCGGGTGTAGCCGATTCTTTCCAGCCGGCGGAGCACGGCGTCGGTCAGCGAGAGCAGTCTCATCCCGGACGCAAGCGCCTTTGTCCCCCAACTCTTCAACCCCTCATCGAACACAGCGTCCACTTCTCCGTTCTCGATCTGCCTCTTTCGCTCCTTCGAACTCGGGTTGGCCACCCGCAGAATCTTGCCGCCCCATTTTTCTATTTCACTAAAGCCGAGGCCGTATCCCCTTAGAACTTCGTCGATTGCGAACAGAGTGGAATGATATTTTCCTCCCTCTCTGGTGGAGACGCGCAGCGGGTATCTTTTCTCTTTCAGCTCTTCAAGCGAGCGTATCCCGGTCCTTTCATGGACGGCAAAGACGAGGCGGTCCCAGGAAGGGAAGACTCCTATGGCTCGCAAGGGAATTTTGTTCTTGTAGAATCCTTTGCCGAGAATTGCCATGCGTGCCAGGGACGCTGGATTGGCGAAGGCCAGATCGTATTTTTTTCTTCCGACCGAGAGAGGAGCACCGGTCCCGCCAAGCTCGGAATCGCTGCTGCCAAGAACGAGCGAGAGCTGATTAGAGGTCCCCCTAAGAGTCTCATAAAAGGAAATGGCGACTTTAGCTGCAATCTCCCCTCGAGCCTCACCCGTGACGGCAATTTTCAAATGAAATTTCCTGTTCATAGGTGTAGCCACCGAGCTGAAAGATTATGCTAGCGCGTATATCACCCCTGCATATCCTCTTGTCAAGCGAGGTATTGGGTTGTTATAGCTCAAGGCAGCCGATGAAGAAAACTTGCATTCTCCTACTTTCCATGACAGCGCTCATCGTTTGCGCGAATGCCGGCGCTCAAATCGACGGTGAGGGCTTGTTGGCGAGAGTCAATTCGCTATCTCCGATCGAGAGAAGCGATGCCCTTATCGCCGGAGCCCGCAAGGAGGGCGCGGTCGAGTGGTACAGCACACTCCCTGGCACAGATGTCAAAGAATTGATCGACCGCTTCACCAAGAGGTACCCGTTTATCGAAATCAAGTACACGAGGGGGGGTGGAACAGGGGTCATCAATCGACTGCTGACCGAATACAAGACAGGCACTTATAGGGCCGACGTCATCGGCGCGCGAGGGACCTTCCACGCAACGCTCATGAAGGCAGGTATTGTGGCGAAGAACCTGGCGCCTTTCCGGCAGGAGTTGCGCGACAGATATATGGATAAGGAGGGTTATTTCGTCGGCCCTTTCACCTACGGCTACGTGATCGGCTACAACACACGAAACGTCCCCTCGAACAAAATGCCGAACTCTTATGAAGAGTTGCTGGCGCCGGAATGGAAAGGGCAGCTGGCGTTGGATCTCGAATCGTATGAGTGGCTCGCCGGATTACTCGATATTCTCGGCGAAGAGAAGGGGCTGGAGTTTGCAAGAAAACTAGCAGCGCAGAATATTCGCACGCAGCGGGGGCACACGTTGTTGACTCAATTAGTAGCGGGTGGAGAGTTGAAAGTGATCATCGACGGCTATCACTATCAGATGATGAATTTCAAGGAGAAGGGCGCTCCCGTTGATTTTGTCGTTCCCGACCCAGTGATCTTCAAGGAGCCCAGCGGGATTTGGGTGATGAAGAAGGCTCCTCATCCTCACGCAGCAGCTCTACTGATGGATTTTCTTTTTACGAAGGAAGGACAGCAAGTTTACGCGGACCAAAGCCGTCTGGTGGCGCGCAAGGACATGGAGTGGGACTTCGGCGGCAAACAACTCAAGCGCGTCCATGTCTTGCCAGCCGAAAAATGGGGGCCGAGATATAATGAGCTGGTAAGACAGTTCGATCAGATCTTTCGTAAAGGAAATTGATCGCGAATCAGGCACTCTGCGGGTTGGCGTAACAGTCAAATCTTTAACAGGGCGATTTTAATTTTCTCTGCTCCTCGTCCCGCATCTCCCTGCGCAGAAGTTTTCCTACCTTTGATTTCGGTAGCATGTCGCGAAATTCGATGTAGTCCGGCACCTCATAGGGAAGTAGCCTCTCGCGGCAGTGTTTCATGAGGTCGTAGGAGGTAACGCCGCGAACATCCTCCTTCAAGATCACAAAGGCCTTAACCTGCTCGCCGGCTAAGGGATCCGGCACACCGACCACGCAGGCTGCCACGACCGCGGGATGGTCCTGGAGAACCGATTCCACCCTAGCGGCCGAGACGCGGTACCCCTTGTGCTTGATCAGGTCGGACCTCCTATCGATGAACTCGATCTCTGCGTCAGCATTTATCCTGACATAGTCGCCGGTCCGGCACCACGTTCTGCCATCGAGCGTAAGGAAGCTCTCCTTTGTTTCCGCGGAATTGTCCAGATAGCCTCCCATGATATACGAATAATCGGAGCTCACCAGGAGTTCGCCTCCCTCGCCGGGCGGGACCGGCTTAAGCGCCTCCGGATCAAGCAGCTTGGCCAGCCTCGTCGGTATGAGGCGACCAACGCTCCGCGGCGCGGGCTCCGTCGCGGGAGGAGTCACCGACATGCAGACGGTTTCGGTCGAGCCATAGACTTGATATATTGGAATGCCAGCTTTCTCTCTCCACCTGGAAGCCACTTCGAGCGGAAGCGTATCGCCCGCACTCCAGCAATATCTGAGACTCCGGAGATCGTAAAAGTCCAGGCGGTCATTTTCCAGAATCAGCCGATAAAGGCTGGGTACCCCGGCGAGAAGGGTTCCCTTGTAGTTCTGGATCGATGCCGAAACGGCATCTGTGTTCGGCTTCGGAGCGATGACGACGGTATTGCCCAGATGCAATCCCAGAGCAAAGACCATGTCCTGGGAAAACATGTGAAAAAGGGGAAGGGGCATAATAAGCGTATTTTCGGCTTCTTTAATGCAGCGCCGATAGACCTCCCGGACGCCGACGATACCGCTCAGCAGCTCCAAGTGCCCGTGCGGAATCCCCTTGGGAAAGCCGGTGGTCCCGCCAGTATAGAGGATGTGGGCAATGTGGTTTTTTGGATCGATATCGACCGGCAACGGCTTTGGCGGATATTTTCGGATGAGACGATTGGGAACCTTTCATGAGCTTATCGAAGAGCTGACCGAAGAGTTTTTTCCCAAGAGGGAGCAGGTCCGCAACCCGGGTCACAATGATTCTCTCGATCTGAGTTTCGGGAAGAACCTCTTTGACATAGCCGAAATTGGTATCGGCGCAGACGATCGTTTTGGAACCTGAGTGGTTCAGCAGATACGTAAGCTCGTACGGCGGATAAATGGGCGAGACCGGAACCGGGACCGCACCGATTTTTTGCAGCGCCATGTAAGCGATAAGCCATTGAGGCGAGTTGGGGAGATAGATCAGCACCCGATCTTGAACTTTCACACCCAAGTCGCGGGCGGCGGTGGCAAACCGGTAGGTGAGTTCCCTCAACTCCCGATAACTGAAACGGGTGCCCAAAAATATCAAAGCGGAGTTGTGAGGATATTTTTCGGCGCTCGTCTCAAAGGCGTAGAGGATCGTCTTCTCCTGTTCGATGGTTTGTTTGAGCGCGGATTCCACTCTCAAATTCCGAAGTAGGCGGATCTCACATGGGGGTTGTTCATCAGCTCCTTTCCCGCTCCTTCTACGGTTATGATTGGAAGGAGCGGCCGGGCATACTGATCAGCGACGAAGACGGTAATCCCCGACTGCCTGATGTTCCGGATGGCCTCAATGACCTTGAGCTGAAGCGACGGGGCCAAGCCCAAGAGCGGCTCGTCCAAAAGAAGCAGGGTCGGCTTGGCCATGAGCGACCTGCCGATCGCGAGCATCTGCTGCTCACCGCCGCTGAGAAAGCCCGCTCTCCGATTGCGCAGCTCAAACAGAGAAGGAAAAAGCTCCCACACGTGCTCGAGCGTTTGTTTCCCTTCCGAGCGGCTTCGCAAGGTCGCGCCGATTTTCAGGTTCTCCAGCACCGTGCTTTCCGGAAAGACGCGCCTGCGCTCCGGACAAAGAACGATCCCGTCTCTGACCCGCAGGCTTGGTTTGAGATCACCGATATCCTTGTCTCTGTATCTTATCTGTCCCATGACTGTGATCTTCTCGCCGCCTCTTCTCCCCTCTTTTATCTTTCGATCGAGAATGATGCCTGAGATGGTGTACATCAAGGTGGACTTTCCGGCTCCATTCGAGCCGAGCAGGCCTACGATCTCCGCTTCGCGCACCTCCAGAGTCACATTGTTGACCGCGACTCCGTTTTCGTAGAAGACCATCAGGTTCTCGATGGCGAGCATTTAAAGGTCGGCTCCAAGGTAGGTCTCTTTCACTGTGCTGTTCTCTACAATCTCCGTTGGAGATCCTTCGGCGACCTTTCGGCCCCGATCCAGCACGACTACTCGGTTCGCCAGGCGGAATAATTCCCGCAGCCGGTGCTCGACCATGATAAGGGTCATTCCTCTTTGCTGCAGTTTTTCGATCAGAGGGACCATGCTTGCCACCTCCGAAGCGCTCAGGCCGGAAAACAGCTCGTCAGTAACAAGAAGGTCCGGTCGCAACGCCAGGCAGCGGGCAAGCTCGAGGCGCCGGAGATAGCCGTGGGGAAGAGTCGAGGCCGGCTTGTAAGGAACATGCGAGTCCCGTTCGAACCCGACCTCCTCCAGCAGATCCAGAGCGACGGCATCGC
>VBLN01000243.1:0-233 GCA_005878685.1 Deltaproteobacteria bacterium
TATTGCCTTTGCCAACCTCCACGGCGCTCAGGGAATCGGTCTTTACCGCACGGAGGTTCCTTTCCTAGCCCATCGAGATTTCCCTAGCGAAGACGAGCAATATGCGCTCTACCGCCGCGTCGTAGAGGCGATGGGAGAGAAGCCGGTAACCATTCGGACCCTTGACATCGGCGCGGACAAATACCCCTCCTATGTCCGGAGAGCCAATCCGGAACCGAACCCCTTTTTAGGCT
>VBLN01000243.1:282-4923 GCA_005878685.1 Deltaproteobacteria bacterium
TCGGAGCCTTAAGCAGAGTCCGCTTGCTGATCCCTATGGTGTCGAGCATAGACGAGATATTGAAGGTTAAGGAAGTGCTCGCAGAGGTCAGAGAGGAACTGGAACGAGAGGAGGTTCCTTTTGACCATCAGATGGAATTGGGGATTATGATCGAGGTCCCGTCTGCGGTTCAGCTTGCAAGCCGAATCATTCGGGAAGTTGATTTTTTCAGCATTGGAACCAACGACCTGATTCAGTATCTCTTGGCTGTGGACCGAAGCAACCGGAAGGTTGCCGAACTTTACGAACCGCTCCATCCGGCAGTGTTGTCCGCGTTAGCGCACACGATTGAGGCAGCCAAGAAGGAGGGCAAAAGGGTGGGCATGTGCGGAGAGATGGCAAGCGATCCTCTCTGTGCCCTGCTTTTACTGGGAATGGGGCTCGAAGAATTCAGTATGGGATCTCTCTTTATCCCTGTTGTTAAAAAAATTATCCGCTCCGTAACGTATCAGGCTGCTAAGGCCGCTGCGCAAATTGCCCTTCAGATGGACACCGTCGGAGAGATCAAAAAATACCTTTTCGAAGAGATGCGCGACCAGGGTATGGTGGAGCTCATGGAGCTCTACCACTAAGAAGGGACGGCCTTGACAGCCCGTGCTTCGCCGGCTATGATTATTCTAACGATCGTTCGAACTAATGCCAAAGAAAGGATCTTCCAATGGCTAGGTCAAAGATTTCAACTTTTGATGACTGGATCGACTACTTTCGCCAGTGGCAAAAAGACATCGGATATGATTCAGGACTTTTAGGCGACTACAAGTTTGAAACCAAGCTGGGTGAGATCCATACGCCTGAAATCGAATTCGGAGATTTTAGGGGTCAGCCTAAGTGGCAGAGAGTGGAGCAAATGCCGAATCAATCCATCCGCGACGCACTCCTCAATCTCATCGTCTATCAGAGCGATACGGAATTCGCTTCGGTGGAGCAACAAAAAAATCTGCTTGACAATGCTCCGACTGATTACGACCGGCAGTCGCTCATCCGCGTGAATAGCGAAGAGATGCGCCATGGGTGGCAAATGTGCTATCTTCTGGTTACTTACTTCGGCGACTCGGGTAGGCTGGAAGCGCAGAAACTGCTCGAGCGCAGGGCGTTCAACGGCAATCGGTTGTTAGGCTCCTTCAACGCGCCGGTGAATAACTGGCTGGACTTTTTCACCTACACTCAATTTGTGGACCGCGATGGAAAATTCCAGCTGACCATGTTAAGCCACTCCGGGTTCGCTCCCCTCGCCGAGAGTGTCACCTACATGCTCAAGGAAGAGTCCTTCCATATGTTCACCGGGAACACAGGACTCACGCGTATCGTCCGAGCGCGAAAAATCCCTTTGCCAATCGTGCAGAAGTATTTCAATAAATGGCTCTCGACAGCTTATGACCTTTTCGGCACGGACCATTCCTCCTCGGCTCAGTGGGCTTATGTCTGGGGGCTCAAGGGACGCTACAACGAGCACGAGGCGAGAGAGCCAGTCGAAAAGGAGAAGCTCAACGAGCTCGCCAGAGAACACTACCTTGCGGAGTGTCGAAAACTCGTCGATGCATTGAATCAACATATCCCTGAGGGCCAGCCGCGCCTCACGATCCCCGATTTCAAGTTTCATCGATCCATCGGTGAATTTTCTGGAAAACCGTACAGCATCAGGGGTGAACTCCTCTCTCCGGACGAATATCAGAAGCATCTCGTCGAGGTCCTTCCCACTCCTGAAGATGAACGTCGGCTGAATGAGATCTTCAAGGAAAAGGATTGGGTCCTCCAGATGAATTGAGCTAGGCTGGACTCAATCCTAGTTACCCAGCTGTAAGGAGGATCCGTGAAGCAGATCTGTCTTGTGTGTCAGAACGTGGATTGCAAAAGCCGAGGCTCCGAAGCGCTGATGAAGGAATTGGAAAAGAAGGTGACAGACAAGGGCCTGGCCGATGTGGAGGTTCGACCCTACATGTGTTTCGGGGCCTGTCAGGAAGGGCCGAATATTGTTCTCTACCCGGAAAAAAGCTGGTATGCCGGCGTCAAGATGGAAGATGTCAACGATATCCTCGACCATCTTGCCGGCGGTCCCGATGTAAAGCGGCTTGACCGGATCGACCCCTCGCTCAAGGAACTGATCTACCAACTCCTCGATACCGGAGTGTTCTAGGAGGAGGGATGGAGGGTATCCTTTTCCCCCGTGGAGTGGTGGAAAGCCGAGAACACCTGAACAATTACCGGCGCCGCGGGGGCTATCAAGCACTGCCTAAGATAAAAAATCTCTCTCCCCAGAAGATCATTGCTGAAGTTGAAGCTGCAGGTCTCCGCGGCAGGGGAGGTGCGGGATTCCCTACCGGCAAGAAATGGCTCCTCACGGCGCAAAATGAAGAGCGACCCCATTACGTGGTCCTCAACGGCGGGGAAGATGAGCCGGGGAGCAAAAAAGATCGCCTGCTCATGGAGAACTTGCCTCATCTGGTCATTGAGGGGGTGATTCTCACCTCCTACGCGGTTGGCGCCACTAACGCCTACCTTTACATAAATCAACAATATGGGGCCGCCATTCAGAGCATGACGGATGCGCTTTCTGAGGCCAAGGATGCAGGATACTGCGGCGAGCACATCCTTGGGACGGACTTTAGCCTTGAGATCTTTCTAACGTCCGCGCCGCCCAACTACGTGGCCGGAGAGGATACCGCCGCCCTCGAAGTGATCGAGGGGAAACAACCCCTACCCCGGCAAAAGCCCCCCTTCCCCGCCACTGCGGGACTTTTCGGCAAACCCACGGCTGTCAACAACGTCGAGACGCTCGCTAACGTCCCGCCCATCGTCGCCAACGGACACCAATGGTACCGAAGCTTCGGCACCGCCGAGAGCCCCGGCACGATGATTTTTTCTCTCGATGAAGAGGTCAATCGGCCGGGAATTTATGAGCTGCCTTTTGGGACACCGCTGAGATTCTTAATTGAACAATGCGGCGGAGAAGTTAAAAATAACAAGGCTATCAAGGCGATCCAGCCTGGAGGCCCTTCCTCAGCGTTCTTGCTGCCCGACAAGATCGATCTTTCCCTGGACCACGACTCGGTTCGTGCCGCCGGCTCTTCGATCGGCTGCGGCGTCATTCACCTGGTCATGGAAGGAACGTGTATGGTCGAAGAAGCTCTTCGGATTGCCGAGTTCTTTGCGGCGGAATGCTGCGGCCAATGCCCAGCCTGCCGCATGGAGACGAACGTGCTCGCCACCATGCTCAAAAAGGCCCAGCAGGGTCAAGGAGGACAGCCGTTGCTGGAACAATTCGGGAAAGTGATCAGCTTCAACAAAGGAAAGGGCTTCTGCAATCTCATCAATATGCCGGCGCCTCCGATCGAAAGCGCGCTAAGCCTTTTTCGCTCGGACTTCGAGTGTCACCTCGCCAACGGTCGCTGCCCAACCCACTAGTTTAAGTTGAGGGCATTCTTAGGAACGTTAAAAACCTGATTGCCCTTCTTAATGAGGCAGGTCTCACCTTTCCATTCTTTAAGGAGCTGCACTTCCTCGCCGGGTGCGAATGAGACTTCGACAACTTGCGCGTTCTTGTTTGCCTGATACTTCGCCTTAAAGGCCTCTTTGACTGTTACCATATTTTCTTCCCGTAACGATCAATTTGTAGCGTAACAAGCTGCTCACTCCGCTTCTAGATGCCGCGTTCTCGCCCACGCCGCGACATCGCCCCTTCGGGCGAACCAGACCTCTTCGTGCTTCTTGGCGTAAGCGATGATTTGCTCAAACGTGTCGACCAAGGGGATCCGCGAGATGAGATAGGCGTGCGTGATCACGTTGGTCACGGTGGGATTCTCGCGCCCGATCCCGTACCGGTAATCGAATTCATCTTTAAATTTCTCAAAAAACTCTTGGCGCGTCCCGCCTTCCTGCAGCCGATGATCATTAATCGTGTACTGGTGCGGAAACTCGATGATGACCTTGTCGCCCACCTTTATAGGGTAGGGCATTTCATCGTCATGGTAATCACAGTGATAGAGAAGCCCGGCCTCGGCGATTAACTCTAGCGTATTGTCGGTTGACCGCACCCCCGGAGACGACCAACCAGTGGGTTTCTCACCGGTCAGTCTCGCAATCGCCTCAACGGTCTTCCCGATATTTTCGCGCTCCTGCTCTCGCGTGAGCATGTAGAGATATTCCCCCTGGTCCCACCCATGGGCCACAAGCTCGTGGCCGCGCCCGTGGCACTCCTTAACCAACTCTGGATAGTATTCGCAGGTGAGGCCGTTAACTGGAAGGCTCACCTTGAGATGGTATTTGTCGCAGATATCCAACAGGCGGCGCAGACCCACCTTGGGTCCAAACTCGCGGAAGGTCTCGGTCGAGTAATCTCTCTTGCAAAGTGCATTAGCCGGCAAGGGAGATTGGAGCGCGCCGCCCCGTGACGGCTTGGTTCGGTCCCACGCCTCGAAGGCGATGCCGAGCACAAAGGCGATCCGCGCATTGTTCGGCCAGGAGAAGGAACGTTGGGCCATTTGCTAAAGTCCCATTCGGGAAAAAGATTGATCGAAGATCTTGAGCGCGTGATCTACCTGGTCCTTGGTCACATTGAGCGGCGGAGTAATCCGGATCACGTTGCCCATGAGGCCGCCCTTGCCG
>VBLN01000244.1 GCA_005878685.1 Deltaproteobacteria bacterium
GTATAAATGTCAATCCAGTCTATGCGCAGATCATGGATAAGATAACTAAACTCGAATTGGAGAGAGATAACCTTCTCCAACGATACACCTCTAAAGACCGTTTGGTTATGGACAAAGAGAAAGAGATTGAAGAGCTCAAGAATAGACTAAAAAGCGTGGAGGCCACCAAGGTCGGTTCGGAGAATATCAGTCTCAACGATGTGCATCGGCGGATCTTGAACGAGCTGCTTGCGGCCAAAGTCCAGCTGCAGTCACTTAAGGAGAGGAAGGATACGCTGACAAAGCAAGTTGCAGACTATTCGAACATGACGACGGAAAAGAAACAAAAAAGCTTCGAATACGACCGTCTTTTACAAGACGTCACTGCCAAGAAAAACGCCCTCGCTTTTTACCGACAAAAGGCCGAAGAGGCCAGGATCTCCAATGCGATGGATGAGCGCAAATTCAGCAACGCCGTTATTTTGGAGAAGGCTACTCCTCCTCTGCAGCGCGCTGGAGTGAGTGGACTGAGTCAGTGGATTTTGATTCCGGGAATCTTAATTTTTTCTATAGGAGTTGCAATTGGAGCAGCCTTTTTAATTGACTTTTTGGACACGACTTTGAAAGATGAAGCGGATATAGAGGCCCAGACCGGGCTTCCGGTTTTGGCGACGGTTGAGCACTACGCGGTCGGCCACTCCAAGAGTTAAGTGCCAGATCCCAAGCGCCGAACGTCTGACACAGATCGGTTAGGCTGACCGTGGAAACTCAGTACCAGCCGGAAGAGGCGATCGCACGTGCAAGTCGCGCTGGGGAAACGGAATTTCCACGCCGCGCTGCTGGAACTTTCGCACAATCGCGCAATTGATGTCCGAGTGCACCTCCGGGTGTCTGCGCGGATGTTCGAGCCAAACCCGAAGCCGCATGTTCCATGCCGAGTCTCCGAAGCCCCTATGTAATACATCGGGAGCGGGGTTCTTAAGGACCTCTGGATGTTCTGCCGCCACCTCTCTTAGAGAATGCATGACCGTTTCGAGGTCAGACCCGTAGGATACGCCCACATCAATGTCCACTCTGAGCTTTTGGTCACCATAAGACCAGTTCTCCAGCCTCGAAGAAACAAACTCCGAATTCGGCACAATGACGGCAATGTTGTTCAAAGTCCGGATCGTCGTCGAGCGCATTTTGATTTCGACGACGTCTCCCTCCTGATCACCTACCATGACCCTGTCTCCAACCTTGATCGGTCGCTCGAAAAGCAGGATAAGGCCGGCAACGAAGTTGGAAGTGATGTTCTGCAGTCCAAAGCCAATGCCGACAGATAAAAAGCCGACAATGATAGCCAGGCCGGTGAGATCAATCCCGATGAACTGAAAGGCCACCACAGCACCGATGACCATGATGACATAGTGGCTGATGCGGATCAGAGTATACTGGATGCCCTCGTCGATCCTCAGTCGAGAAAAAATCTGTGCCCTCAGTACTCTTTGTAGCAGACGCGAAGTCACGGCAAAAACCGCTATCACTACGAGAAACATGAGCACCGAGGAAAGCGTGATCGCCGTTTTGTTGATCTCGAAGAGCTTAAAGTTCATGAAGTATTCAACAAACCTGATAACATCCGATAGTTTCATAGGTTGATCCTCCTTTTCCTATTACGCGCAACAAGCTGAATTGTACTCTGACACACAGGGAAACAGAACAAAGAGCCTATGGCCGGCAGGTGATGCCGGGTTGGGACAACAACAATGCTACCAGATGTCTGACTTTCTACTAGCCTCCATTTTGACGAACCTCCCCTATTTCACATCCGGAGAAGGAATAACCCTTCATGCGCCGGGGATCATTCATTAGTAATACTCTAGAATCAGTCAAGGTCTATTTGGCATAGTGTTTGCGGTCAAAATTTCAAAGGAAGGCGAGGGCATGACCAAAGGCACGCAGGACGAGCGTACGCGAGCAGTCAAATTCCCCAAGCAGGACGAATCGTGAGTGTAGAAAAATCTTCCCTGATACGCTACACGAAAATGGTTTTCGGGGTGCTTTTGATAGTTTTGGGGCTTATTGGGTTGATTCTACCCATTGTACCTGCCCCACCGAAGCGAAAGTCGTTTACTTTAGCCACCTACGAATGGCGTGATCCACAATTCGATAAATCGCTAAGACAATCGCTGAGACCGCCAAAGCAAAAAATATGAATACCAAATCACCAAAGCCGATCATTAGTTCAAACCTTCCGCTTTTTCTTTTCCTCTCCCGCCCCGACTAAAAGACCGACAACGACAGTTGCCGGTTTCACCGCCCGCTCCCTGACGCGATGAACTGATGACTCCATTTGGTCACCATGGGCGTCAACGTCCATCGCCATGACTGCAGCGCAACAATTGTGCCGCATGCCATAACGATCTCCTGTCAAATCTTGTCGCACTTTTTCATGAGATGTCGCCCGGGTGAGAAGGCGGCCCTGACCCCCCGCCAAGGCTGCGGATTTCCAATCGGGCAATGTTGCGAGAGGCCGATTTTCACTCCACGTGAAATGGAAAGACTAGCCCAGGGCGTATCCTATTGACTTCTGCGTTGCCTAATTCCGCACTAGAAGCCAAAAGCTCTTTTTGATAACGTTGCGTTGATTCAGGATCGTCTTTCTTCTGACGTGTCGCCGATCGAACGCTACGCCTAGGGAGTTTGTTCAGGAGCTTTTCCTCATGAGGACACATCTTGTCGCGAATTCGTGTTGCGGGGTCATGATCTTTGTCGCTCTGGGGTTCCTGCCCTACTCAGGACTAGCCGCGGAAAAGCTTGTCGGCATTCACTCGGCTCGGACGATGTCCCAATCGATGCCTTGGATTGCCGAGGAGATTGGGCTGTTTCGGAAGTATGATCTAAACTTTCAGCTCGTCTATATCTCCTCTGCCGCGATGGTGACCGCTGCAATGCTCAGTGGCGATAGCGAAGTCGCCATCACCGGAGGTGAAGCGATCATACGCGCCTTTGCGCAAGGAGCAACCGACCTGGTCTTCATCGCCAGCGCCAAGAACACCCTGACCCACAGTATTTTGGCGAAGCCCGAAATCAAAAGGCCCGAGGATCTCAAAGGCAAAAAATTGGGCTTGACGCGGCTCGGGAGCAATTCGCATTACTTCGTGATTCAGGCTCTGAGGCAAAATGGCATAGAACCCACGGATGTGAATCTCATACAGACCGGCGGCCAATTCGAGAATCTCGCGGCATTGCTGAGCGGCGCCGTCGATGCCGCCACGATGACTGGACCGTCGGGGGGCACCAAGGCGATCGCCCAGGGCTTTCGCTACGTCGTCTATGGCCCCGACCTCCGCATTCCCTTTGCGGCGGCGACGCTGGTGACGCGCCGGTCCGCGATGCGTGCGCGCGGTCCCGTTATCGAGAAATTTGTGCGTGTCATGGCGGAGGGCGTGAAGATTCTGTTCACGGACAAGGAACTGACTTACAAAGTCCTGGCCAAGCAGTTGCGAATCAACGACCGAAAGATCCTGGATGCCGCCTACGACGAGGAGATCAAAGTCATGGAGCCACGCCTGGAATTCAAGACGGAGGCCTTTCAGGCGATCCTCGATGAGACCGCAAGAGTCGACCCGCGGGCAAAAAAAATCAAGCCGCAAGATCTCATTGACCGCCGCTACGTTGACGGGCTAAGGCAAAGCGGTTTCTTTGATGAGCTCTGGGCGAGAAAATGATAAACCGATAGGAGATCGCTATGCCAATGAGCGAACAGAAACAGTGGGCGAAAGAAAATTACAAAGGGGTGGAAGATTCACTCAAGACCGCGTTTTCGCCAGATTTTGAAGAATTAGACGAAGACGGCATCAGACTCGATGTCCGGCACAGCATCAAACACGGATTTTTCTCTGCCATGTGTTCGAGCACCTATACAGCGCTGGATGAAAAGAAGAGGTTTCTCGAAATCGTCTGCGACGAAAGTCGCGGTCGGATTCTCGTCGGGGCGAATGCCGCATTACCGAAAATCGAGGATTGCCTGGAAGTTCTCGCCCATGCGGAAAGAGTCGGCTGTAGCCACGCCTTTGTGGAATACCCCAGACAGCTCCGTCCGCAGTCGACAGAAGAGGTTTACCAGTATATGAGGCGACTCACCGATGCGACCCGATTGCCGATCATTCTGTATGGTTACCATTGCCCGGCGCTGCGTCACTTACACCCTAGCGGGATGTTGATGGACGTTTTTGACCGCCTTGCGGATGTGCCGAATGTAAACATCGGCGCGGCATTCGAGCTTTGCGAACGGCTGGGCGACCGCATTCTGTTC
Organism: Deltaproteobacteria bacterium; assembly: GCA_005878685.1. Taxonomy (GTDB): domain Bacteria; phylum Desulfobacterota; class Binatia; order UBA9968; family UBA9968; genus DP-36. The sequence continues at coordinate 4,280 of VBLN01000244.1, forward strand.
GGCCCCGCCAATCTTGAACTCGTCCCTATACTGGCAAAGAACTATCACGTTCAGTGGGTGGGTCAGTGGGTCGTGGAATCTCTCCAATCGCCCGAGAAGCCCTATCTGGTCGAGTTCATGGAGCTGGTCAACAAAAAGCAACTCGACCAGGCCATGACCGTCTATTGGCGGATGGCGCCCGCCTACAAGTACGTTCACGAGTTACAGAAGTCCTTCCTGCTCAAGGGGAGCCATCCCTGGGCCCACATCAACTACTATCATTGGTGCGTCGGAGGCAATGGAGGCCTGCCTCGAGGCTCGACACAATCTTCCGATGAAACGGCGATACTCGATGCGTCTGGTCGCAAGGAAATACGGGATTGCTACGAGAAGATCGGCATTTTGCCGGTCGAGGAACCGGAAGAGGAGTTCGTGGTCGGCAAGGCCAATTACGCCAAGGGAATACGGGCAAAACATCTAACGCGCACGCCTCTCTACCGGCAATAGCCATGCGACATCGAACGGCGCTTCCCGCCGGTGCTTCACGATGACAAATTCATCTCCTTCCGATTGACCGAATAAAGCGCGGCGTCGATAGGCTCCGCTTGACAATCGGCACCGCGCAGAAATAACGTCAATCAAAACCTGCTTCCTTAAGGAGGCTCCATGTTTGCTATCAAAGGGCTCAAAACCTTTGCCATGAGCGCCAAAGATCTTGGCAAGGCGGAAGAGTTTTATACGCGGGTGTTAGGCGGCGAAGTAGTGCGGCGGGTGACTCCTGACGAAAAACAGATCAACTCCGGCCAGGTGAAAGAGGTCGATGTGCGCCTCGGCAACTTCGAAGTTCATCTCTTCGACGCCGCCAAAGGACCGCGAGCCGTGGACCCCCATCACACGCTCAACATTCCTTGGCAAGAGAAAGAGCAGACACTTGGCGCGCTGCGGCAGATCGGCGCCAACATCGAGAAGGTCCGTGAACACAGAGACGGTAAAGGCTATTCCATTAACGTCTTTGACCCCGATGGCAATCGTTGGGAGCTTTCCTTCTCCCGCTGATTTCCTGAATACTCGAGAGCTAAAAACACCGAAACGCAAGGACATGTTGCTGTCACTCGATATAAAGAGTTTAACGCCAGGCGGCGTCGGAAGGTATGAGATTCTTGCCGAAGCGCCGCTCGGGCGGAGCGGCCAGCCAGGGCTGGCTCTTTTCGAAGTACTGCTTAAAGTGGGGCGTCTGCCGGTGCGCCTCTAGCGTCGCCTCGTCCCGGTAGACCTCGTAGAAGTAGAAACGGTTCGGGTCGTCTCGGTCTCGGATCACGTCGAAACGCAGGCAGCCGGGCTCGTCCTTCTCCGAATGCTCCGCGTCGTAACGGGCGACTTCCAAGAACTCCACGACATGCTCGGGTTTTACCTGAATCGTTACGTGCAGCACCACCATGATGCACCTCCTGCTATTCTGACTATCGAATGCCGTGAGTGAATGCAAGATTCCGCCACGAGCATGGAGATGTGAGGCCTTCCATAGAGAGCCAGCGCAAATCTAAATAACAAGCTATGCTGAAAATTGTAGCCGTGCTCTCGACCCCTCGACGCCTATCCACTTCGAAGTTTCTCATAGACGATTTTCCTTAACTCTTCGCTCTCACATATCGCTTGCTTCTGAGCAGCGCAAGCGACTGGAGAAAAAGGTGGCGTCGTGGATGGAAAATCCCATATGAGTGAAGGCCTTAGCAGTCATTCATTCTTGAGTGCATCCTCCCATAGAAAGCCCGCTCGAGTTGGAAACAGACCATCAAAACGAGGCTCAGCTGCGCTTTTAGCTTCTCCGTGCTTCGTTCCCAGATGGTCCATAAGTGCGCCCCTGCTCGGCGATTTATTGTCCGGGCAGTTTTTTCGTCAGACCCAAAAACGGAGAAAGAAGGACAACTCGCCTCGAAACGTCACGACCGGGACAAGGTTTTGTTGGCACCCTCCTTGCTTCCCGATGAAAGGAGATCAACCCACGATTCGAACTGTTTTGATTGCAACCAGGCTGATCGTGGTCAAAGGCGCGGCCGGGATGGTAGCAATGAATATACTCCACCCACCGTTCAAATCTTTCTACGCTCCACTCGCTCTGTTTCTTATTTTGCAGGGCTGCTCTCTGTTTCCTTACAAAGATCAGAGCATTCAATCGACCAATATCGGCCCTATCGGTCCTATCATCCCTGACAAGCCGTCCGATGCGATAGAAAAGAAGCAACCAGGTAAAGTTCAAGTGGGAAAGGCTTCGTGGTACGGGGGAAATTTTCAGGGCAAGAGGACTGCCAGTGGAACCGTATTTGACCCGAATCAGCGGACCGCCGCTCACCGAACTTTTCCGCTTGGAAGTAGAGTGAGAGTGACTCGGCTAGATAACAATTACTGACAGAGGCCCCTTCGTTGACGGACGCATTATCGATCTTTCTCGCGCCGCTGCGGCGTCGTTGGGCATGCTGCAAGAGGGAACCGTAACGGTTCAGGTCGAGTTGCTGGATTCTACATCCGTTCGCCAGACCGCAGTCCAACCCTAATCCATCCTGTTATTGATTGCGTTACCCTCAGGGCAAAAATAGGCAATAATTGACTCTGGAGTCACGCCTATCGCATTTTTAGATTCGCCGCCGCTTGCGGTTCAGAAAAGATTGTTAAGATTGTCCGGCCTGTCGCAGTGCGAGACTTGACTCCTCAACTTTGACCCTCAAGTGGGACTATGCATCGTAAGAAAAGTCGCCAGGTTGCTCTTCGCTCGCAAGGGGTGCGGACTTTTCTGGTTTGACGGGGATGGTGACCGTGAACGCTGACCCCTCACTGACCCGGCTCTGTACTTGAATCGTTCCTCCAAGGAGCTCAGTATATTTCTTCACTATATAGAGGCCTAAGCCGACACCTCCGTAAGACCTCGTCACAGAACTATCTACCTGACGGAACGCCTCAAAAACGTGAGGCAGCAACTCGTCCGCTATCCCCAAGCCTGTATCCCTGACCTTGAACTCCACACTAGCGGCTTGAGATATATATCTGACCGTGGTGCTTACGGCACCTCGTTCTGTAAACTTGATCGCATTGTCTAACAGGTTCTGAAGAATTTGCCGCAGCATTTGGCTGTCCGTGTTGATTACGGGAAGGTCAGGAGGATAGTCCCAAGTCAGAGCAGGTTCCTCCATTTTTCGAGTATCATAGGCGGTCCTAAGATCGTCTAGGAACCGGCATGGCTTTCAACTCTAATGGCTCCAGCTTCAATGCTGGTTGTGCGCAATATGTCGGTGATCAGTCTCAATAGCGCTTTGGAGTGGTCTATGGCTTTCGTTAAGGCTTGAGCCTGTTCCCCATTAATCTCGCCCAGCATCTTATTTCTTACCACCTCGATGTATCCTATAATCACATTCGCCGGCGTCCTCAGTTCATGAGATATGACGCTTAGGAATTCATCTTTAGCCTTATTTGATTTCTCTAATTCAGCTGTCTGCTCCTTAAGCCGCTCGTAGTTCTTCCTGAGTTCCTCTGCTTGTTGCCTAAGGCCTGCTTCCTGTGTATCCACGACCCCCGCCAATTCCTCGGCAAGGCGTTCTTTCATGAGTGCGTACTGCTGCTCCTTCCTTACCTTTTCGGCCAGATGCACGTAGAAGAGAGCGACGGCAAATATGAACGGCAGACGGATCATTGATGAAGAGATCCAAGCGAGTCCCTTTCCGGACTCCACAGAAAAGGCCAGATCGACACCGCTTAGTAACACACTAGCTCCGATGATCAGGACAAGATTGTGCCCTGTGCCCGCTAAGAATAAGACAAAGAAGTAGAGGAAAACGATGTCGCTGCCAAAATTTCCTTTGTACCAAAGGCTAGCTGTTATCCAGGCTATGTCGGCACATACGGTTAACCCCACGGTCAAGGGACGAAGCAGAAGCCTTTCGGGAAGAAGAGACAGAAGAACGTTCGATACGAGAGCGGCGGCAATGATCTCGGCGATGATAGCCAGCGAAGCGGGGCTCCCCTCGGAGAGAAAGAGATAGGCCCCCGCAGCTATCAGTACATAACGCGGCAGGATGAAAAGACGTTTTTCTTCTTCAATGAGGGCCAAAGACGGATACCACCTTTGATGACGATCCACGCAGGCTATCGTCGGCAACGATCTTATATTACAGCAAAATGTCTGCCACGTCGTGCCCTTTTTCTCCAGGAGGATCGGCCGGCGGGGCGGCTTTCCTTCTAAGGCTACGATTTTATGGAAGTTTGGTACGACAACGAGATAATTTGTAAGATATCTTTTTGAAGGTTTCTTAGCGGAATAGTAGTTCAGCTACAGCGAGGGTTGCGAAAAGTGCGGCTTATATCCTTAACCAGAGGAGAAATAAAGCGAAAAGGCTAAGCGCGGTTTCTAAATTGTTTGATGATTTTGGCTATGGAGAAGGATCGGCCCCGGGTCATCCACGTCTTCGAAACGTCTGCGGTCACAGGGGCCGTTTGCGGCGAGGTTGATTCTTCGAGGTCCTTGAGAGTCTTGTCGATCAACCGCCGAGCCAAACGAAACGCGAAGTCGTCGGCCTCCTTTCGGCTGCGGAAAGTCACACCTTGGGCGAAAAAAAACCGGTCGAAGCTTCTGATCCACAACCGCCGCCACCCGTCCGCTGTATAGAGCCAGAAACAGGCTTCCGGAAGCCAGTCTCCCGAGTCCGCCTGGCAGGAGAACGCGCGGATACCACACCCCCTGTATTCGCTAAGGCGCAAGTCTGATCTAACCTTAGTTGTCATAGAACAATTTTGAGCTACTAACAAAAGCGCGGAGCAAGACGCGTACCAGGGAATTTTCAGGAACTCGACGGACTATGGGGTAATAATTATTATTGCCGAAGAGCAAAATTGTACCGTGCGGCGAGCAAAAATCGTCATACGAGTCCAGGCATCGAAGTCGCGCAGCAGCGTCGCTTGATGATCGAGCAGCGGTTGGCGGCCGCCGCCGGCTGAACCTAGTTGGTTGAACTTTCTGGTTAGCAGGATGGTCTAGGAACGAGAGCAGGAATGACCGGCAACACCCATAAAATCAACAACATGAGGTCTGACGCCTTCCCTCCTGGATTGTGAGCCCCCGATCACTTCCGACTTTACTTATTGTTACGGCAGAAACTCGTTCGTCACTAGGCGATCCCAAGGAACAGGCTTTTTGATGATGCCGTTCGCGCGATAGACCTCTTCCACTCCTTTGAGCCCGTCTAAAGTCAGCCGTCCGTCGGGAACGACGGCGGGCTTTATAGCTTCCACGGTATTGAGTAGGACATCGGCCGGGGTATTCTTGAAAAATTTACTCACGACCTTGGCCACTTCCTTGGCGTCATTCTCTGCCACCCATCTGTTGCCGCGGACCATGGCGCGAAGGATGCGTCTCACCATGTCGGGGTTCTTCTTCGCATAGTCGGGCCGGGTCAAAAGCACATTCTGGAGGAAGCTGTTCAATTTCGGATATTCCCCCTTGCTGTTGGCCACGAGCGAAACGGCGTCTCCATCCTTGAGCGCAACCTGGGGAAAAGGAGGAGCAAAGCTCATAATATCGATCCTGCCGGTTTTTAGCGCGGCGAGCGCAGAATCTCCACCGCCAACGCCCAGAATTGTGACGTCCTTCCCTTGCTCAAGACCGGCCTCCTTCGCCAGAAAGTAGGCGATCTGATAGCTAAGCGATCCGACCCGGCTGGCGCCGACGATTGTTCCTTTGATTCGCCTCAATTTTTCTTGGACGGGCATGGCCGGAGTGATGCCCAGCCGCTTCGCCGTCTCCTGTCGAATAATCAGGTCGATGATGCACTTGCCGACGACATTGTGGATTCCCAAGAGCTCTATGCCGCCGCTGAACGTCCTGAGCAAGCCGCCCGTGCTTGTGGCGTCAAAGTCAACGCTCCCCGCGATCAATGCCTGCAGGTCAGGGCCTCCGCCCTGCACGATGATCAGCTCCAACGTGATTCCTTCGTCGTTGAAGTACCCATTGGCCCTGGCTACGTAAATCGGGAGAAACGCCAGAGCGTCAACGGCTTGAGCGATCCTAACCGTAGGTTGCGCGCTCCAGGCGAGATTTGGAACAAGGGGCAACGAAATGAAAAAAAGGCCGATGAGCCACTTGGACTTCCAAGATTCAGGCACAAAGCTTTTCCTTAAACTCTTCTCCATCCGACCTCCTACACTAATCGGCATGACGCGGCCTTGTGGAGACATGGCA
>VBLN01000248.1 GCA_005878685.1 Deltaproteobacteria bacterium
AACCAACGCCTGCCTGCTACGTGTTCGTCGTGAAACTCGTCGACGGCACGGTGCACCAGGCTAACTTCAGCCTGCAAAAGTAGGCAAGAGGACAACCTATAGAGAGGGGGGCTCTCCGCCCCCCTCTATGTTTTTCAGACCGACAAGGCATTCTAGCTTCGGCGGGGCTTATCTCTTTTGCACCCTGCCAAGCATGGATTTTCGTTCATAAAATACGTTTGACGGGAGAAGGTATTTGGAGCTAAACTAGAGATCTTTTTAAGCATGGCCTGTGGAGGAGATAGAGATTTTTAAACGTTCCTCACTGCTTAGTATATTCCTCGTCGTGGCCATTGCCATAGTAGGGGCCAGGACCTATCAACTCTGGTGGGAGGGGCCTTGGGAATTGCCCCAACCAAAGGCCAAAGAGCCCGCGCCTTTAGAGGAACTCAAGAAGCAGCCGCAGGTGACCCAGGTGGCAAACACAAAAAATATTGTTGAAAATAATCTTTTCGATCCGGAGCGGGGTGCCGGCACCGTTCAAACCGAAGCTTCTGCCGGTGCCTCTCAGAGAATACGAAGAATGGTTCTTGTAGGCACGCTCATTTTGGGTACGAGTCGTTACGCAATCTTGGAGGAACCGTCCGGCTCGGCTCCAAGCGCTGCTAAGGGGCAATCGTCACAGGTCCGTCTCAAGTTAGGAGATACAATCGACGGCTTTAAGTTGGCTGAGGTTCACGAGAAGAAAGTTGTCTTTACCGGTAGCAATTCCAAGGTGGATATCTCGCTTGATTTCTTCCGCAAGGCGACTGAAATCCCTGAGAAGGCGCCAGCTCCGACACAAACCAGGCCTGGGTTGGCACCTAGGGTTCCGCAGACGGAGAGGCTTCCCGCTCCTCCCGTTACCCGGTAGCGCAAAGGAGGCAATGGTGGCAAGAAGGAAGATTCTTTTACTTTCAGTCATTTTTCTGACCACTGTCGTAGTCAGCTTTGCTAAGGCGCAGGAGACGACGGTTCCCCCTGAAACAAAAGCGCCGGCCGAAGCCCAACCTCCGGCACAGAAAGAATCGCCCCCAACGCCTCAGGTGGCGCCACCGCCAACGCCGCCTCAGCGTAGACAAGTTTCCCCCGCCGCTTCCGGAGGGGATATGGTCTCCCTCAATTTCAACCGGGCCGATCTGGTGGAAGTGATCCACGTCCTCGCTCAGCACCTAAGGCTTACCTATACGGTCGATCCTGAGGTCAAAGGGACAGTGACCATTCATAGCGCCGAGCCGCTCAAACGAGACGATCTTTTTCCGATATTCCACCAGATTCTGCGTATGAATGGTGTCGTCGCCGTTAAGACGGGAGATCTCTACCGCATTTCCCCGATCAAGGATGCTAAGGGCTTGGCGCGGCCGGTGACACAGGGAAAAGAGGACAGCTTTGCCGTTCAGGTTGTTCCGATTCGTTTCTTCTCTGTAGGGGAGATGAAAAAACTCCTTACGCCGTTTCTTACTCCCGGCGGGGAAATCCTCGACTATCCGCGCGGGAATTTTCTCATCATTGTAGATTTGCCCTCGAATATTCAGCGGCTCACGGAGATTCGAGATTTGATCGATGTCAATGTTTTCGCCGGGACGCGGATGGAAGTCTACCAACCTCAGGTGGCGAGCGCCGAGGAGTTGGCTGTTGAGATGACCAAGATCATGCAGGCGTACGCCTCTTATGCGGCTCAGACCGAAGGCTTTGCTGCGCAGTTCATCCCGATTCCCCGGATCAATCAGCTTTTGGTCATCAGCTATAGCGAAGCCGCCTGGACCTACGCGAAGAGGTGGCTCGATCGAATCGACGTGGTAGCAGAAGGGCCGGGAAGGAGAATCTTTATTTATCCGGTGGAGAATGGCAAGGCGACAGACCTCGCGGATATCCTAAATCAGGCCTTTGGACAGCCCTCCACTGGCCGAAGGGAGCCCTCCAGAAGCCTCGAAGATCTTCACCGATCTACGCCGTCGACTTCGGGCCAGCCTGGAGCTCCTCGTTCCTCCTTCGGTGGCCCAATGACTCAGCCCCCTGGGACATCCTTTGGGCCGCAGTCTTCACCCTTGGGAGCCTATGCAGTTGCTCCTGTACCCCAGCCTACTCCGACTCCAGCGCCGCCGCCGGGCGTTCCCACGCCACCTGGCGCTCCTACTGCGCCTGGGGCCAAGCCTCAGGAGCAATTGCGGATCGTGGCGGACCCGGCGACCAACTCGCTGATCATCTACGGAACCGCCCAGGAGTTTCAGAATGTCAAGAATATTCTTAAAGATCTGGACACCATACCGCGGCAAGTCCTGCTGGACACGATGATCGCGGAAGTAACGCTGTCGGATACTCAATCTTTGGGTATCGAATACGAGATCCTGAGTAAAAACAAGCCTGCAATTTTCGGACAGGCGTTTGGCTCTGGGGGCGCGATACGAAGTGGGATTTTTCCTCCCACTACTACAGCAGGACAGTTTGGCAATGGGATTAGCGGCATCATTGGAACCAATGACCTTCGTGTCTTCATTAACGCCCTAATGGCGGATTCGCGGGTTAAGGTTCTCTCTTCTCCAACCGTGCTGGCCACTGATAATCGTCCAGCCCGCATCCAAGTTGGAACCGAGGAGCCGATACCGACGGGTTCAGTATCGACTCCAATATCAACAGGATCAGCAGTATTAGGAACAACAACATCATTCGCGTCCAGCACGACTGTCCAGTATCGGAACACCGGGAGAATTGTAACCATTATCCCGCAAGTCAACTCGCAGGGACTGGTGAACCTTCAGATTCTAGCCGAGGTCAGTCAAAGAGGGGCAAATGTTACTGTCGGACAGGATTCTTTCCCCTCTTTTGATCAGCGGCAAGCCGAGACCACGGGAGTGGTTCAAGATGGAGAAACTCTCGTTATCGGCGGGATCATCGCGGAGAATAAAGAAAGGGACCGGACGGGGATTCCTTATTTGATGGACATTCCGGTTTTTGGCCGCTTTTTTGGCGCCACGACAGACAAGATTACTCGGACAGAGCTAATCATGCTGGTCACGCCGCACGTGATCCGTAATAGAGGCGAAGCGCGCGATGTAACCGAAGAATTTAAGCGAAGGCTTTCCACGGCTGCAGGTGCTTTTCAGGAATTGAAGTACGAAACGGAATTGAAAAAGGAAAAAAAGGAGGAGAAGAAAGAAGAAAAAAAGGATGTAGCTCCGGTCCCGCCAAAGCCTTCTTCGTCTTCCTATACCCCTGGAAAAGAGTCGAAAGAAGTGTCCCAGCGGGAAGTATCCTTCAAGGATAATTTAAACAGCGCTTCCTCGAAGGTACCATTAGTTACCGAGGAGTTGCCGGATGGCAGGAGACCGCCGAACAGCGTGGAGTTGCCAATTAAACAGGTAAGTGTGCCCGTCAAAGAACAGAAGGCTCCAAAGATTGCCGAAAAAGTCCGAACGACAGTAGTGCCGGCCCTTTGGGCAGTTCAAGTTAAGGCGGATACCGATGCGGCTGCCTCATTGAATCTTGTAAAAAAACTTATCGACCAGGGGTACGATGCCTACATAGCGAAGACGACTCTGAATGGACAGGCTTGGTACAGAGTCCGCGTCGGCCGTTTTGCCAGAAAGAAAGAAGCCGAGGAGTTGCAGGAAATTTTAAAGTCGAAAGAGGGTTTCTCGGAAGCTTTTGCCGTAATTCGTTAAGAACCTATTCCAGTCGGAGGAACTGCTTGTCTGATCAATCCCCAGACATCTTCCTCCTCGTTAAGTTGAATGCCGTTCCCGCCGTGAATAAAATTGTAGAGTTCATCCCCGAGCCGATTCGGGTTGACATGACGATTCTTGATCAGATAGGGTCTCCCGAAAAAAAGAGCGTATCGTTTCGGGATAGAAGTTAAAAGCAACGCCTATGATAGGGATGAAACGGACCAAGTACCGTCTTCTCCGGGAAATGGTGGAGGAGAACATTCGGGTGGTTCGTGGAATC
>VBLN01000007.1:0-14243 GCA_005878685.1 Deltaproteobacteria bacterium
GAGAATCCAGCGGGCCATAAGGAAGCTGGAGAAGAGTTGCACTTTCTTGAAGATCCTGGGCTCTTATCCAAGTGGTGTATGAATATTATTGATCGGGTTCCAGACTATATCCATTCTCTCATTCCCTATGCTCCTGGAAAACCCATCGAGGAGGTGGAACGGGAGTATGGCATCGAGGGGTCGGTCAAACTCGCGTCCAATGAAAATCCTCTGGGCCCTTCGCCCAGGGCGCTCAAGGCGCTGCAGGAGAGACTGAATCAGCTCCATCTCTATCCGGACGGGGATTGTTTCTATCTGAAAAAAGGGCTGGCGCAAAAGCTAGGGGTAGCCGCGGAGCGGCTGATTTTCGGTAATGGCTCCAATGAACTGATCGAACTGGCCGTCAGGACCTTTATGCGCGCCGGCGACGAAGGGGTGATGGCCCACCAGGCCTTTGTGGTCTATCGCCTTGTGGTGCAAGCCGCCGGCGGCCGCTGTCAAATAGTGCCGTTAAGGGATTTTACCCATGACCTCGACGCGATGGCCGAGGCGGTGACGCCCAGGACGCGGATCGTTTTTCTAGGCAATCCTAACAATCCGACAGGAACCATCTATCGGAAGAAGGAATGGGAGCGTTTTCTGGAGCGGATCGATCCGGACGTTCTGGTCATCACGGACGAGGCGTATTTCGAATATGTTTCCGATGCAGACTATCCCAATTCGCTCCAGTACCACGGCGGTCGAAAAACTATTTTGACCATGCGCACCTTTTCCAAGCTCTATGGACTAGCGGGGCTAAGGATCGGTTATGCGATCGGGGACAAGGATATCGTGACTTTGATGCACCGAGTGAGGCAGCCGTTTAACGTCAATGCGGCCGCTCAGTGGGCGGCTCTGGCCGCGTTAGGAGATCACGAGCATGTAGAGCGTACTCTAAAGGTGAACCGCGACGGTATGAGCTATCTAACCCAGGAAATCGCACGGTTGGGCTTGAAGCAGGTTCCCAGCCACGCGAACTTTATCCTTGTCCGCGTGGGTGACGGTGAAGGAGTGTTCAGCCGGCTTCTGAGATCCGGCGTGATCGTGCGGCCGATGGGCGCGTATGATCTCCCCGAGCACATTCGAGTTACGGTCGGCAAGATGGAAGAGAACGTAAGGTTCATAGAGTGCTTGAAAGAGACTGTTGAAGTCCATTAAAAAGAGAGCGGAGGCATGATGATAGTAGTCTTGAAACCGGGACTCACCCAGGACGAGGTCCAGAAAGTAGTCGAAAGAATCGAAAGTTTCGGCCTCAAGGCTCACATCTCGGAGGGGACAGAGCGAACGATTATCGGAGCGATCGGCGACGAGCGGCTGATGGCGGATCAGACGCTGGAATCCTTTCCCGGAGTCGAGAAAGTACTGCCGATCCTGAAGCCCTATAAACTCGTCAGCCGAGAATTTCAAAGAACGGACACCATCATAAAGGTCAATGGCCACAAAATTGGCGGGAAGAAAATTCATGTGATGGCCGGGCCGTGCTCCGTAGAATCGCGCGACCAGGTACTAGCGTCGGCCGTGCCGGTCAAAGAGGCGGGCGCCACGTTTCTTCGCGGCGGAGCCTTCAAGCCGAGGACATCGCCCTACAGCTTTCAGGGTTTGGGTGAGGAAGGATTGAACTATCTAGCTCATGCTCGGGAAGTCACCGGTCTTCCGATCATCACCGAGGTCCTAGATCCGCGCGACTTGGAGATCGTTTGCCGCTTCACCGATATTCTGCAAATCGGCGCGCGGAACATGCAGAATTTCAAACTCCTGACCGAGGTCGGCAAACTCAACAAACCGGTGTTGCTGAAGCGAGGACTGAGCGCGACGATTCAGGAGTTTCTCCTGTCGGCAGAATATATCGCTTCAGAAGGCAACCGGAACATCATCCTCTGCGAACGAGGCATTCGGACGTACGAAACCGAGACGAGAAACACGCTGGATATAAGCGCTGTGCCGGTATTGAAGCAACTAACCCATCTGCCGATCTTTGTCGATCCGAGCCACGGCACCGGGAGATGGGATCTCGTGGCTCCTATGGCCCTGGCCGGCGTCGCCGCTGGAGCGGACGGACTTCTCATCGAGGTCCATTCTCATCCTGAAGTGGCCTTGAGCGACGGTCCCCAGTCGCTTAAGCCGCAGAAGTTTGCTGCGCTGATGAAAGAGCTCAAGCGGGTGGCTGAGGCGATTGGGAGGCAGGTCTAGTGGCGTTCATGTTTCGGAAGATGGTGGTGGTGGGCGTAGGGTTGATCGGCGGCTCGCTGGCATTGGCGACTCGAAAGCGCGGCTTGGTTGAAGAGGTTTTTGGTTATGGACGAGAGGAGAAAAATCTCCGCGTGGCTCAGCGAATGGGGTTGATCGACGGTTACTTCTTGCACAGCAAAGGCTTTCCCAAGGGAGTCGATCTGATGATCCTGGCCACACCCGTTGAGGCTATCGCCCCGCTGGCGGCCTCTTTTTTGCCCCGACTCGAGCCCGGTTGCCTAGTCAGCGATGTGGGAAGCGTGAAGGAGAAAATCGTGCGCCAGATGGAAAAGCTGCTCCCGTCGCGCATCCCTTTTGTCGGCGCTCATCCGATCGCAGGCAGCGAGCTGTGGGGCGCGGCCGCTGCGCGTGCCGATCTCTTTGCTGGCCAGCGCTGTATTCTAACGCCCACCCGGAATAGTTCCCCCGGCGGGCTGAAGAAACTGACCGCTCTCTGGCGACGGGTTGGCGCCACGGTGGAGGTCATGGATCCAACTGTGCACGATAGAATTCTGGGGGTGGTGAGCCACGTTCCGCATGTCTTGGCCTATGCGATGGTGACCACTTTGAAGCGGACCCGGGTAGACTCTAAGGATTTAAAGCAGTACTGTAGTGGAGGGTTCAGGGATTTTACCCGCATTGCCTCCAGTCGCCCGGAGATTTGGCGTGATATCTGCCTGGCCAATCAACGGGCTATCGGCCTTTGCCTGGGCGATTATATCAAACATTTGATGCGGCTCAGAAGGTGGATTCGCGATGGTCAGGGTCGTTTGCTGGAAAGAGAGTTTACTGAAGCCAATCAATTGAGGAGACAGCTTTCGGATTAGTTGAAGATGAGAAGGATTCGAGAGATCAAGCGGTCGCTAAGGGGCGAGTTGACGGTTCCCGGCGATAAATCGATCGGCCACAGGGCGGTCATTTTTGGCAGCCTGGCCAGCGGCGAGAGCCGCATATTCAATCTTTCCGAGGGAGAGGATAATCAGAGAACTGTTCAGGCCTTTAGAGATTTAGGGGTGAAAATCCGGAAGGAAGGAGAAACGCTGTGCATCGATGGGAAAGGCTGGGAGGGTCTCTCCGGTCCTCGCAAAGTCATCGATTGCGGCAACTCGGGAACGACCATGCGCCTTCTTTCGGGCGTGTTGGCGGGGAGGCCATTCATCAGCGCATTAGACGGCGACGCCTCCTTGCGCCAGAGGCCCATGCAGAGAGTGATCGACCCGCTTAGTCGGATGGGCGCCGAGATCGCGGCGCGCAATGGCAACGGTCTCGCTCCTCTTGAGATTCGCGGCGGAAACCTTCGGGGGATTCATTACATCTCGCCAATCGCTAGCGCGCAGGTAAAGTCAGCGGTTCTACTAGCCGCGCTCCAAGCGGCCGGAACCACGGTGGTCGAGGAGCCGCAGCGATCCCGAAACCATACTGAGATCATGGCCAAAGCCTTTGGCGCGAAGATCGCGGTTGAGGGCCGCGCAGTTTCTGTGGCGGGGTGCCAGCGGCTTTCGGCGCGTGATGTTCATGTGCCAGGCGATCTCTCGTCAGCGGCATTTTTTCTTGTGGCGGCTGCAGGGATTGCGGGCTCCGATCTTTTTGTCCGAGACGTAGGGGTTAACCCCAGCCGCTCTGGGATTATCGAAATTCTCCGACGCATGGGCGCTGCGGTGGAATTTTTCAATCTGAGGGAAGAGGGCGGGGAGGCTGTGGCGGATTTGCATGTTATTGGCAGAAGACTCAGGGGGTTGGAAATAGGTCCAGAGATGGTGGCGCAAACCATCGACGAGTATCCGGCCGTGTGTGTAGCCGCCGCCCTGGCCGAGGGAGTTACAACGATATGCGGCGCGAAGGAGTTAAGGTATAAAGAGTCCGACCGAATCGCGACGATGACCCGGGAGCTGCGAAAGCTGGGCGTCAACGTCGAGGAGCGAGAGGATGGAATGAAGATTGAGGGGCGGGGACGCCTTCAGGGCGCTCAACTTCTAAGCTATGGCGACCATCGAGTGGCGATGGCGCTCGCGGTGGCGGGCCTCTCAGCTGATGGGGGAGTGGAGATTGACGATGACGGCTGTGTCGGTATATCGTTTGCCAGTTTTTTTAGTCTCTTGGAAGGGATCTGTGGAGCCTAGGGTGCGCCGAAGAGGTGAAAAAGCTAATCGTTGCGATTGACGGTCCGGCGGGCGCGGGAAAGAGCACGGTAGCCAAACGCCTGGCGCACGAGCTAGGTTATACTTATATGGACACAGGCGCTATGTATCGCGCCTTTGCATGGAAAGTCATGCAAGACGAAATCGATCTGGAAGACGAGACGAGTTTAAGGAAAATTCTCAGCGAGACAAAAATTGATCTTAAGAAGGACAATGGCCAGCTCAGGGTTTTTCTTGATGAAGTGGATATCACGGATCGGATCCGAACGCCCGTGCTGAGCCAAATGGCATCGAAGGTCTCTACGCTTAGAGCTGTTCGAGAGCGGATGGTTGAGTTGCAAAGAGCTATGGGTCGTGAAGGGGGAGTCGTGGTTGAAGGGCGGGACATCGGTACGATAGTCTTTCCTAAAGCCGAGGTGAAGATATATCTCGATGCCAGTTCTCAGGAACGGGCAAGACGCCGCTTCGAGGAGCTTAAGGCCCAGGGAAAAGGGATCAATCTGAAAGAGACGCTTAAGGAAATGGAGGAGAGAGACCGGAGGGATCAAGAGCGGGAGGTGGCTCCTCTGCGCAAGGCCAAAGATGCGGTGGTCATCGATTCTACGCAACTCGACGCCGAAGGCGTCATGGAGAGAATCATGCGAGAAGTTAGAAATAAGCTGTCGCCAGATTAGCGAAGGACGGAGAATGATTTCATGACCGAAAAAGAAGAAGACAGGAAACCCAGCGTCACGCGTGGTGGTGACGATTTTCGCACCCTCTTTGAACAGAGTCTGCGCTCTGTCCGGCCGGGAGGAGTCGTCAGAGGAAGGGTCGTTGGGATTACCCCGACGCACGTGATGGTGGACGTCGGTTACAAATCGGAGGGACAGGTCCCGCTCCAGGAGTTCCTGGACCGTCACGGAAACGTCCAGGTCAAGATCGGCGATGAGATCGACGTCTTCTTCGATTCCCCAGAGGGTGAAAACGGCGACATCGTTCTTTCTCGTGAAAGAGCGGAGAATATCAAGGCTTGGGACGAGGTGGAGAAGGCTTGCCGGGACGGCTCCGCCGTCGAAGGCATGATTCTAGCCAAGGTCAAAGGGGGATTTAAGGTCGATGTCATGGGTTTACCGGGCTTTCTTCCCGGCTCACACGTGGATATTCGACCGACGCGCAATCTCGACAAGTTTGTTGGCCAGAAGGAGCGATTCGCCGTCCTTAAATACAGCCGGCCGCGTGGGAATGTCGTGGTCTCTCGCAGGGCACTGATGGAGAAAGAACGGGAGTCCATGAAGAAGGAGGTCCTTAAAGTTTTGGAGGAGGGGATCATACTGGAAGGGGTCGTCAAAAATATTACACCTTACGGCGCCTTTGTGGATCTCGGCGGCATCGACGGGATTCTCCACATCAGCGACATGTCGTGGGGACGGATTAATCATCCTTCGGAGGTGGTCAAGGTAGGAGAGCGCGTCAAGGTGGTGGTTCTTAAGTTTGATCCTGAGCGGGAGCGAATTTCTTTGGGGATGAAGCAGATAGCGCCCGATCCGTGGACTTCTGTCCAGGAGCGCTATCCCGTGGGAAGCCGTGTCCGCGGCAAGGTCGCGAGTCTCATGGATTATGGGGCTTTCGTGGAACTCGAAAGAGGAGTCGAGGGTCTGATCCATATTTCGGAGATGTCCTGGACCAAAAAGATCGCTCACCCCTCAAAAATCGTTCAGCCTGGAGAGAGTGTGGAGGTCGCGGTTTTGAACGTGGACGCGAGTCATCGCCGGATCTCGTTGGGACTGAAACAGGTGATGCCCAATCCCTGGGAGCAGATCAAAGAGAAATATCCGGTGGGCGCCATTATCAAGGGACCGGTGCGAAACGTCACCGATTTTGGCGTCTTCGTCGGCGTGGAGGAAGGCATCGATGGGCTGGTCCATATCTCCGACCTCCATTGGACAAAGAAAATCAAGCATCCTTCCGAGCTTTACAAGAAGGGAGATGCGGTAGAGGCGAAAGTGCTGGGGGTCGATGTGCAGAATGAGCGCTTCTCCCTGGGCATTAAGCAGCTCACACCCGATCCTTGGAAACTCGTCATCGCACGATATCCGGTAGGGTCCAAAATCAAAGGCGAGGTGACGAGCGTGCCGGACTTTGGCGTCTTTGTTCGGTTGGAAGAAGGGATCGAAGGTTTGATTCACGTCTCCCAATTGAGCAGCGAGAGAGTCGATAAGCCTTCCAGTTTGTTCAAAGTCGGGGATGCCGTAGAGGCTGAAGTGATCCATGTGGAGCCTAACGAAAAAAAGATCGGGCTCAGCATCCGTGCCCTCAAAAAGACCGAGGAGCGGCAGGAGATGGAGAATTACCTGAAGAAGGAGAAAGAGGGGGGCCGATTCTCCTTCGAGACTATCCTCAACGACGAATTGCGGTTGGATCGGGAAGAGGGCTCCCGACCTGAAGTCAAAGGAAAAGGGGGCAACCCGTAAGTAGGGTTAGAGGCGATCCGTGGCCAGAAAATTTCCGTTGCTTAAAGGGTTGGGAATCCTTTCCGTGTTGATCATGGTTTTTTTCGTAGCGGTGTTCTTCTATGCCTATTTTACGGGCGGCGACCTGGAGGTCCTCTCGATGGTGGGGGGCAGCCACATCGGAGTGCTGCAGATTGAGGGGACCATCGAATCTTCGCGCGAGATGGTGCAGAACCTCAAACAGTTCGGCGAGAACAAAGGCATTAAGGCCGTCGTCTTGCGCATCGATTCTCCGGGTGGCGCGGTGGCTCCAACGCAGGAAATTTACGATGAGATCGGAAAGCTCAAAAAGAAGAAGCCCGTGATCGCCTCCCTGGGCGCGACGGCGGCCTCGGGCGGTTACTATATTGCCGCCGCCTGTGATCAAGTGGTGGCCAACCCTGGGACCCTCACCGGCTCCATCGGCGTGATCATGGAGCTCGGCAATGTCGAGGAGTTGATGAAGAAACTGGGTCTCAAGGGATACAGCATCAAAAGCGGCCCAAACAAGGACATCGGCTCCCCCCTTCGACCGCTCTCGCCCGAGGGCAAGGCGATTCTCCAGTCTCTAGTGGACAATGTGCATGCGCAGTTCGTCAGCGCCGTCGCTAAAGGGAGAAAGATGCCAGAAGAAAAAGTTCGTGGGCTCGCCGACGGCAGGGTCTATTCGGGTGAGCAGGCCAAGAACCTGGGATTGGTGGATGTCTTGGGGACGATGGAGGATGCGGTGGATCTGGCCGCCAAGCGCGCCGGAATCGAAGGAACACCTGAGATTATTTACGCCCGACACGAAGAGAAGAGCTGGTGGGAAAGGCTCTTCTTTTCCTACTTCGGTAAAGGTTTCAAGCAGGGTGAAAGGTGGGGTTTGCGCTACGAATGGTCACCCTCTTTCATTCCATAGTCGGTCTCTTCAGATGAGAGAATGCATGATGATAAGAAATCTTTTGTGGGGGCATTATGACGAAGAGAGACTTAATTGACGAGGTCAACAAGAAATTTCCTCACCTCTCGCGGCGCGATTCGGAAATCATTCTCAACTCCATCTTCGATTCCATGGCCGACGCTATGGGACATGGCGAGAGAATCGAGATCCGGGGTTTCGGCAGTTTCGTCGTCAAGCATCGCCGGGCGCGGCAGGGACGAAATCCAAAAAGTGGAGCCGTTGTTTCGGTGGCGGCGAAGAAAGTGCCTTTCTTCAAAGTCGGGAAAGAGCTGAGGCTTAGGGTTGATGGCAAGGGTGCCGCTCATCAGAAAAACTCCTGATGAAGCAACTCTGGGCCCCTTGGCGGATGTCGTACATTGAAGAAGGGACTAAAGAGGAGGGGTGTATCTTCTGCGATAAGCCAAAAGCAGCGGATGCCCGTTCCAATCTCGTGCTGACCCAGACCGTCCATGCTGTGGTGATGTTGAACAAATATCCGTATAATAATGGTCATCTGCTTGTGGCTCCTAAGAGACATGAGAAGAGGCTCTCTGCGCTCCTGCCGGAGGAATATGGGCATCTTTGCGAAGTTCTCAGGGCATCGGTGGATGTCCTAGTGACGGTGCTCGGGCCCGGCGGAATGAATCTGGGGATGAATCTGGGGCGATGCGCCGGCGCCGGAGTGGAAGACCATCTCCACTGGCATGTCGTGCCACGATGGGAAGGGGATACCAATTTTATGCCGGTCGTGGGAGAGGCTCGGGTTATTCCACAGCACCTGTTGGAAAGCTATGATCGACTGAGCCCTTTCTTTCGGCATCTGATGGTTCAGCGAAATGAGCAAATTTCTTAAGACTGTCTTCCTGATCCTGCTCTTTATCGCTGGCATAACGTTCTCGGCTGAAAATACCCAGCCGTTTGTCGTGCGCTACTATTTCGGACTCGAGACTCCTCCCATGCCGCTATTTCTCCTTATCCTCTTTTCGGTCCTGTTGGGGGTGTTTTTAGCAGGAGTAGGATTTGTCTTTGATCGATGGTCGCTAAAAAAGGCACTACGGGAAAAAGACCGGGACATCACGGCGCTGGAAAAGCAGTTGAAATTCTATCGGGATGCGGGTGGTGTGGTGCAGGGATAACGACAGATGATGAAATTTTATAGACGGAGGCATCAGGCGTGAACGAGGCAAAAACTCTAGGAGAACTAAAGAAAGCAGGCTATACCATTCTTCCGGTGCGGGAGGAGATGCGCAAGAATCTTGTGCGCTGTCTGGAGAACGCCGAGCGGATCCTGCCAGGGATCATCGGGTATGACGATACCGTCATTCCGGAGATCGAGAACGCGGTTCTTTCGGGCCACCATATGGTTTTTCTGGGCGAAAGAGGCCAAGCTAAATCCCGCATCATTCGAGGTCTGGTCTCCCTGCTCGACGAGCGCATCCCTATTGTTCAAGGTTGTGAGATCAGCGACAATCCTTTCGCGCCCATCTGCCGCGCCTGCCAGCGGCGACTTGGAAAAGAGGGAGATCAGTTGCCTATTGAGTGGATTGACAGGGAGCAGAGGTACGGAGAGAAGCTGGCGACGCCCGATGTCTCGATTGCGGATATCATCGGCGAGATCGACCCGATCAAGGTCGCGGAAGGAAGATACCTGGCCGATGAGGAAACCATTCATTATGGATTGATCCCGAGAACCAATCGCGGGATCTTCGCCATCAACGAGCTTCCCGACCTTACAGAGAAGGTGCAGGTAGGACTCTTCAATTTAATGGAGGAGAAAGATGTCCAGATCAAGGGGTACAAGATCCGTCTGCCCTTGGACGTGGTGATTGTAGCGAGCGCCAACCCGGAGGATTATACCAGTCGCGGTAGGATTATCACCCCGCTGAAAGACCGGTTTGATGTCCAGATCCGCACCCATTACCCGCGCGCGATCCAGGATGAGATATCCATTATGGAACAAGAAGCCTCCTCATTGAGCCAACGCGGCCGCAAGGTGAGGATGCCTCAATTCATGAAGGAGATTACGGCGCAAATGACCTTTGAAGCCCGCAAATCAAGCGAGATTAATCAGTCTTCGGGGGTAAGCGTTCGAGTAACGATCAATAACTATGAGAGCATGATCAGCAACGCAGAAAAGAGGGCGCTGCGGCTTAAAGAAGTGGAAGTGGTTCCTCGGATCAGCGACCTGCATTGCCTCTTGGCCTCCACGAGTGGCAAAATAGAGATGGAATATGTCGGGGAGGACAAAAAGGAGGATGAGTTGGTAGAGAAACTGCTGAACCGTTCCATCTTGAAGGTCTTTGATCAGTACTTCAATCTCAACTCGCTGCAGAAAGTCGTTGACTATTTTAACTCCGGCTGGGGTGTTGAGGTTTCGGATACGATGCCATCCCAAGATTACTTGGAGGATATTAAACAGGTGCCTGGTTTAAAGGAGGCGATCCGCGCCTTAGGGGACCTTGAGTCTCCTGCTGCGATGGCTTCGGCGGCTGAGTTTATTTTGGAGGGTCTCCACCTCCATCAAAAGCTGAACAAAGAGATCGAGGGGGGAAGGATTACCTACGGAAAGTAGGGTGTTAGATAGAGACAGAGACAGAGATAGGGAGAGGGGAGGCGGGAGTCTGTCTCGAATCCCTGTCTCTGTCTGATGACGACTATGCGTCTGATTCGATACAGCAAATGGACCCACTCGAGACGAGAATCGCTCGGAGCCGAGGAGGTGTTTGATCAGCTCAACGATTACATGAATGATACCGGAGAGCTGCAACAAGCGATGCGCCGGCTGATGCAGCGGGGTCTGAAACAGGGAGATAAGGAAGTCTCCGGCCTTGACGAGCTGCTGTCGCGGTTGGCGCGGGAGATGAGACGGCTCTACGAGCGACACGAGAGCCAGTCGGCATTGGATCAAGTGGGGCAGCAACTCAAGTCGGTTGTCGAGCAGGAGCGGCAGACATTAGAGCGCCTGCGCGACTCCAAGCCGGAAATCAAGGACAAAGAGGAATTTCTCAAGCGCCTGCCAAGCCGGACGAGCGAGGCTGTTGAAAGTCTTTCGTCCTACAGGTTCGAGGACACAACCGCCCAGGCGGAGTTTCAGAAACTTTTGTCGATGCTGCAGCAGCTTCGGCGCCTGGAGAATTGCATGCGCAGGGAGGGCAATCTCTTCCGTGGCAACGCCCCTCTCGATTTCAACGATGCCCAGAAACTTTTGGATCGCATGGAGCAATTGCGCCGTTTGGAGTCACAGCTTTCAAACATGCGCTTGGAAGATGTGGACATGGATCTCTTGGAAGAGCTGTTGGGGCAAAATGCTCGCCAGGACCTCGAGAGCGTCGTCCAAATGGAATCCCTCCTCGAGGAGGAGGGATACGTGGTTCAACAGGGGGATCGCTTTGAGTTAACCCCTCGCGGGGTGCGCCGCATTGGCCAACTGGCCCTGAGGGATATCTACCGAGAGTTAAGGCGCGATGGGCTCGGACGGCACCAGGTGCGATACCGCGGCTCGCAGGAAATTCTCATCGAGCAAAGCCGCCCCTACGTGCAGGACGATGACTTCTCCCATATCAATCTGATTCAAACCTTAAGGAACGCCTTGCGCCACGGAAGCGGCGTGCCGCTGGAGCTGCGTCCCGTGGATTTCGCCGTGTATGAGTCCGAGCATACCGCCCGGGCCGCTACCGTGCTGCTACTCGATATGAGCTGGTCCATGAGCTGGGAGGGACGTTTCGCGGCGGCGAAAAAAGTCGCCCTGGCGATGGAGAGTCTTGTCCGGTCCCTTCATCCGCATGACTATTTTGGCATCGTCGGCTTTTTCACTCGGGCGGTTGAGCTCAAAGCCAAAGATCTTCCCGAGGCGACATGGAATATGGGAGATCCGTTTACCAATATACAGGATGGACTCCACCTCGCCTCCGAATTGTTCGACAAAAGGCGGAGCCAGAACCAACAGATGATCGTGATCACCGACGGTCAGCCGATCGCCTACTGCCGTCAGGGGAGACTGTATTGCGAGTGGCCTCTAAGCTTCGGCGGGATCAGCCAGAGGGCCGCCGAGGAGACGCTCAAGGAGGCGGAGCGGGTGACCCGCAAGGGGATCAAGATCAACACCTTTATGCTCGACGATAGTCCCGTCCTTAGAGGATTTGTCGATGAAATGACCCGGATCAACAAGGGCCGCGCTTTCTATACAAGGCCGGACCGCCTCGGTGAATACCTCCTCGTCGACTACGTCTCGCGCAAAAGAAAAAAGCTATAAAACTCTCTTGCCAGAATTCTCTGTCCTTGCATTCCTGGCAGCCCCCCGTTATCTTAGGAAAACACATTTGTTTTCATCGCGATCCGAAACGGCTATTGGCAATCTCTGGCAGGAGACTTTTCCAGACTGCGCCGGCCTCCTCTAGCTATGGGCCGGAATGCCGCTTCGGGATTTATCCAGGAGGTGGAGATGGAGGCTTTTAACAGCAAGATGGCAAGCCGCATCGCAGGGGTGAGTTTGCGACAGATCCAATATTGGGATGAGCGAGGATTTATTCGGCCATCGGTGAAGGTCGCTGAAGGGAGGGGAACGCAGCGCCTTTATTCTTTTTCGGACCTGATTCAGCTCAAGGTCGTCAAGAATCTGACGCAATGCGGGCTCAGTTTGCAAAAGGTTCGGCGCTGCCTGGATCATCTCAGACACTGTTCTCCGGAGCGGGTGGCGCCGCTGCAGGATCTCAAGTACGTGACCGATGGCGACAAGCTCTTTGTTCTCACAAGCGACAAGAGCAAAATCCTCGACGTCATGGACCGCCAGTTCGTATTCTCCCTGGGGATTGGCAATCTCGTCAAAGAGCTGAGCGGAGAGGTGCGGCGGATCTGCGGCCAGCCCGCTAAGAAGGTCCTGCGGGTTGCCCGAAGGCCCGAGGGAAAGAGGGCGTCAGCCTAGCCCGTATGGAACAGAGCAGGGTGACTCCTGTGATCCGTCAGTACCTCCAGATCAAGGAGAGGTACCGGGATGCTATTCTCTTCTTCCGTCTCGGAGATTTTTACGAAATGTTCTTCGAAGACGCGGAAAAGGCGTCGAAGATCCTGGATATCGCGCTGACCTCCCGCAATCGCAACGAGGAAGCAGCCGTGCCTCTGTGCGGGGTTCCGTACCATGCGGCCACTCCGTATATCGGGAGACTTCTGGAAGCGGGTTTCAAAGTCGCGATCTGCGAGCAGGTCGAGGATCCGAAAACCGCCAAGGGCGTCGTGCAGCGAGAGGTGGTCCGAGTCATCACCCCGGGGACGATCACCGAGGGAGAAGCGCTCGATGCCCGCGACAATAATTTTTTGGCGGCCGTGTGCAAGGGGAAGAAGGATTACGGCTTGGCAGTGACCGACGTGACGACCGGGGAGTTTCGCTTCACACAGCTGCTCGATGAGTCTGGGCTCTTGGACGAGCTGGGAAAGATCCGGCCGAGTGAGATTCTTGTGGATGAAGGAGACGCGAAGCTCAAGGAACAGCTCCAAGACGCTTTGCCCGGCGTCCATTTGAGTCTCCTCTCGTCGCTTTATTTTGCTCCCTCCGAAACAGAGCGGCTTAAGTCCCTGAACCTTTGGTCAGGGCAGAGCGATGAGGAGTGGGAAGAGGGAATCCGAGCGGCCTCGGTGATCGTTTCCTATGTGCAGGAGAGCTTGCCAGAAGTCCTTAAGGTTTTGAAAGACCTCCAACCCTACTCGGCGTCGCAGTACCTCATGCTGGACGAGACGACCCGTCGCAACCTCGAGCTGCTCCATGATCTTCAGGGTGAGCGGAAGGGATCTCTATTGGGCGTGTTGGATTATACGTTGACTCCCATGGGAGCGCGGCGGTTGCGCCAGTGGATTCTCTATCCGCTCTTGGACGCGACGGCGATCCGTGAGCGCCAAGACGGGATCGAGGAGCTGGCGGAAAACTACGCTGCGCGTCAGGATCTTAGGGTCGAGCTGAAAGGGGTCCAGGACATAGAGAGGTTGAGCGCGAGGATCGCGGCGGGGAGCGCCGGCCCAAGAGATCTAGTGGCTGTTAAGGATAGCCTGCGGCTCATCACTTCTCTTAAGCGGAGACTAGGCGATCGTCGAGCAGAGATTTTCACTTCTCTGAGAGCAAAACTGTGGGAGCTGTCTGACGTGATTGAGCTCGTCGAAAAGGCCATTGTGGATGAGCCGCCTGCTACGCTGAAGGAGGGAGGAGTGATCCGTCAGGGTTTTCACGACGAGCTGGATGAAATCCGGTCGATACGGACTGACGCCAAAGACTGGATGGCCCGCTTCGAGAGCAGCGAGCGCAAGCGCACGGGCATTCCGTCTCTTAAGGTGGGATACAACCGGGTCTTCGGTTATTACATTGAGGTGACAAGGGCCAATCTGAAACTGGTGCCGGCTGACTACATGCGCAAACAGACGCTGGCGAATGGCGAACGCTACATTACTCCCGAGCTGAAGGAGTACGAAGCAAAGGTGTTA
>VBLN01000007.1:14252-15786 GCA_005878685.1 Deltaproteobacteria bacterium
CTACCGCGAGATGAAGGAGGCGGGTCTTGCGCTGGCGACGCTCGATGTGTTGCTCTCGCTGGCCGAGGCGGCCCAGGCGCGCCATTTCGTTCGTCCCAGGGTCGACGCGGGTCTCGTGATCTCCATTCGCGAAGGGCGGCACCCCGTGGTCGAAGAATCTCTGGGCCGCGGCGCCTTTGTCCCCAACGATTGCTATCTGGACCCGGACTCGCAACAGATCATTCTGCTGACCGGGCCCAATATGGCGGGCAAATCGACTTACATGCGGCAGGTGGCCCTAATCGTTATCCTGGCGCAGATGGGGAGTTTTGTTTCCGCCTCCGAGGCTCACCTCGGAGTGGTCGACAGGATTTTTACCCGTATCGGGGCCGCCGATTCCCTAGCCCGGGGAGAGTCCACCTTTATGGTGGAGATGAAGGAGACGACTCGCATCTTGCGGCACGCCTCCGCTCGCAGCCTGGTTCTCTTGGATGAGGTGGGTCGGGGCACCAGCACCTTCGACGGCATCTCGATCGCCTGGGCAGTGGCGGAGCATCTGCACGATGCGGAGTATCGTGCACGAACGCTCTTTGCTACTCACTATCACGAGCTGACGGACCTAGCCCTCACCAAAGACCGCGTCAAAAACTTTAACTTCGCCGTCAAGGAATGGAAAGGGGAAGTCATCTTTTTACGCAGCCTCGTCGAGGGGACCGCAAGCCGGAGCTACGGCATCCACGTGGCCCGACTTGCCGGGCTTCCTGCGGGGGTCGTAGAAAGGGCGAAAGAAATTCTCAACAATCTCGAGAGAGGAGAACTGGATGAGCGAGGACAGCCGAGGCTCGCGCGCGGGGCCCGCTCTCAAGTCTCGCCCCAAATGGCGCTCTTTGGAAGCGAGACGAACAGGATCGTCGAAGAGTTGAAAAAGGTGGACGCCTCTGTTTTGACTCCGATTGAAGCATTGAATCTTCTCCATGTTCTAGCGGAAGAGGCGAAAAAGGAGGGTCGATAGCCGTTGAAGAAACTCGGTCGTCAAAGGATTTTTTGGCAGGCCCTCGCTTTGACTGTGAGCCTCTTTCTCGTGGCGGGATGGGTTTGCGCCGCGAACGTGGATAGAAGCCTCTACCGCTCGGCGCGAAAGGAATACGATCTTTTGGAAAAAACGAAGGTCACGGGGGAAAACCGCCAGCGCTGGGAATCTCTAGCAGCGCGCTTCCAAAAGATCTCCCGGGAAATGCCCCGCAGCCCCTATGCGGCCGATTCCCTTTTCTATAGCGCTAGAATTCATTACGAGCTCTACGATTTTGACAAGAAGGAGAGCAGCCTGGATCTGGCGATTAAAAACTGGCGCGCGCTTTTGCTCAATTACCCTAAAAGTCCATGGGCCCAGGAAAGCCGCCTTCGGTTGGCGATGAGCTATGAGGAGGGCAAGCGGGACTTTGAGGAGGCTAAAAAGCAATACGAGGCGCTGATCGAAAGAGCTCCGAAAGGGGGATTTGCGCTCATAGCCCGAAGGAGACTCGATGGCCTCGAGAAGGCGGAACAAACAAAGAAG
>VBLN01000249.1 GCA_005878685.1 Deltaproteobacteria bacterium
AAGATCGCCCTTGATCACCGTGACCCGGTCACCGCTATAAAACACCACCGAGGTGTAATCCCACCCCTCGCCATAGATGAAGATGGGTTGATTCTCCTCTATCAGCTTGTTGATCTCCGCGACGAAAGGTTTATACGTTCTGGCCTCGGCAATGGAAGCCAGAACCGTTCCTTGGACCAGGACTCCCGTGAGAAGTGAAAGACCCCCAAGCCCTGCCGTAGCCGCCCGGATATTCTTAGCCAACAAACGACGGCCCGTCCAAAACCATAGGACAGCCGAAAGAAGCAAAAAGAATACAAAAAACCCCGTCCGTCCCAAGGAATCGGCCACTATAAAGAAATCTGCGCGATCTTTAGGCTTCAACAACCCCCCGATGGCCGAGAAGACCACGGGAGTATGTTCTTTGAAAGTAAAGCCAAAAAAGGCCCCCAGCGACAAGAACCCTAGGCACAGGCAAATCCAACCGACAAACTTCAAACCAAAAGCCTCCATCGGCAACTTCTCTCCTGCTCGGGCCTGTTTAAGCCACAGCCCGATCAAAAGCGCAACTGGAGGATACAACGGAAGAATATAAATTGGCCTCTTCCCGGCGGAAAAGGAAAAGAAGAAAAAGACAATCGTCACCCACAGGATAAGGAATAGAGAACGCTTGTCAGCCAAGACCTTAGCCCTGAACCAATTTCCAATCACAAACGGCAGAAAAAGGCTCCAGGGAAGACCCAGTAAGATTAGATAGGGGAAAAAGTAACAGAATGGTTTCTGATGCACTGAGCCCCCCTCCCGGCTAAAAAACTCCTCCCCTCCCCTCACGAGCGCAAGACCATACCACGAGATCGCAATGAGCAAAGTGAGAAGCACTCCTTTGTGAAAACAAAGCCGGGACACCACATCCAATCTTCTTGTCAGTACAAGAAAGACGCCTATGATCATTCCAGGAAGAAGCAAACCCACCGGCCCTTTGGCCAAGACACCGATTCCAAGAAGAAAATAGAAAACATAACCGCGGGCGGACCACAGCAAAGAACTGTCGTAGAGAAGATAGAAGACCACCAACGTCAGGGTCATGAAAAGAGTGAGAGTCATATCCACCCGCGCACTGATAGCCTCGCTTTGGTATCCGAATGAGGTGGCAAGTATGACCGCTCCGTAAAGGGCGGCCTCGGCATCGAACATTTTGCGCCCGAAGAAATAAAGAACAATCACACCGAGACTCGCAAACAGAGCCGAAGGAAACCGTACGGTCACTTCGTTGATTCGACCCAAAGCGGCTGAAGTCATGGCGCCGAACCAATGGAAAAGCGGCGGTTTGGACGGGATCTCCTCGCCGCTTTTCAATGGAAAGAGCCATCCTCCGGTGAGGAAGATCCGCTGAACCACAATGGCTTCCCGGGGTTCTCCCTTATCAAAAAAAGGAATTTGAGCCAGGTGAGAAAAAAACAGCGCAGCGCAAAGCAGGACAAGCCCCACGAGATGCCAAATGCCAATACGCTTAGAATCCACAGCAGCCGTGGTCACGCAATAGGTCCCTTAGCGGACGCCCTTCGCGAAGGGACCATTCCACCTCATGAGCTCCCTAAAACTCACTCGAGCCTCTATGTGGTCACATTCTTGGCGCCTCTTTCTGGTTTTCTTTTCAAGCCACCGAAGCAGCCAACGATGTCTCCTCCGCCCGGGCTTCTCGCCTAAATAAGACTCCAAGAAGCGCATCCGATCCTGAAGGGAAATCCCGGGCAAAACGAAGCGGTTCAACTGAACCAGATTGCGCTTCCAAAGTAAGCGGGAGACCCAGACCGGATAGTGCCGCGTGCGGTCATTGTCCAAAAAAAAGAAGACGATCCCTCTCTCTACAGCCTGAACGAGAATATTAGAAGGAACTAGATCCCCGTGCACAAAGCCAAGCCGATGTAGACGGCGAACCTCGAATGCCAACTGCCGCAGGGATTCTCTCTTTCGTCTTAAAAGTGACGCGCTTGACGGCATCGAGTAATCATTTTGGAGAAAAATCGGGAGTGAAGAACCTCCCACCCGTACGGTCAAAAGAAAAGCCTTTTTGAGCAAGCGAAAGCATCGCTCCTCTCCAGCGGCCACCGTAAGGGGAACGTGAAACCCGAGCTCGGAAAGAGCTTCTCCCCCCTTTAAGGCGCGGATAGCTTTAGAGTCCCGGCATAGATCCTTTAGGGCTACCCAAGGGCGAGAGGGACCATAGATCTTCAGATAAAACTCCTGGCCGGTTTTTTGGTTTGGATAATAAAATTTCGTAGTCTCCGGATGGTGTCCCGGAACCCGAATTTCCAAGCAGCGCAGAATCTCTGCCCAGAGTCCGGGGTTCCATTTTTCGTGATCGACCCAAAGACGCCACCGCCCTTCGCGGCGAGACGAATATTTAGACTTCAAGACCACGAGCGTGATTTCTCTCCGATAGCGCTCTTTCCACCTTGGGGATGACCTCTTCGACATCGATGGACTGCATGCAGATACGTCCGATAGGGCAACGCCTGAGATAACACGGAGAACAAGAAGCCTTGCCTTGGGTGACCAAATCCTCATTACCGTAGGGCCCGGTTCGAACGGGACTGGTAGCTCCCCACAGCGAAACCACCGGAGTCCCGACCGCGGCCGAAAGATGCATGAGCCCGGTATCCGGACCTATGGCCACCCTCGCCCGAGCAAGGATGCCGATCGCTTCCCGGAGCGACGTCTTGCCCGCATAGTTGGTCGCGCGCAGCCCCGGGAAACTGGACACCTCCTCTGCAAACCCGACATCCTCTTCGCCGCCCAAAAGAACGATCTCGAGACCGCAACGCCGTTGCACCTCTGCCGCGCTTTTTCCTGTCTGTGAAGGGAACCACTTTTTGCTTTCCCATGCGGCCCCGACGAAAAAGACCGCAAACGCGTCTCCGACGCCTCGCAACATTCTATCAACGCTCTCCAGCTCCGCTGGGGTCAGGCGAATCCCCCACTCGATAGGGTAAGGTTTTAAACCAACAAACTCGGCAAATCTAAGGTAATGGTTTAATTTAGAAATTGCCTCTCCAACCGCAGGAATACACCGATTATTAAAGAGCCAGTTGAATTCCTTGCAATCACGGCGATGAAAGCCCACCCGATACGGTGCTCCGCTCCACCAGCTGATCAACCCACTCTTAAGAATCCTTTGCAAATCTAAAACGAGATCAAAACGTCCTGACCGAATCCGTTTCAGAAAAGGAGCAACGCTCTGCCACCAACAGCTGCGATCAAACAGGACGACCTCATCGACTGCCCGGTGACGGTCGACGATAGGAAAAGCTGCCGGTTCGATAGACCAGACGATCTTGGCTTTGGGATAGCCGCGCCGAATGAGGTTGGCTAAAGGAAGCGCCCGGGTGACATCCCCAATAGAACCATGAAGGATAAGCAGGATATTTCTAGGATTGATCTTATCCTGCATCGGCTTTACGGAAGAAATTCATAAAGAGCTCCCAGTCCCCTTGGGATAGATGCCGTCTATCAGGATCCAGCTTACGCGCCGATCTGAGAAGCCTACTAAGGTTTCGCTTCGCTTTGCCGGGGGGAACTGCCCCGCTGAAAAGTTGAGCCTTATCGAAATCAATGATATAGGTTCTGATCCTTCCTGCCTCCTTGCGCACGAGAATATTCTTGAGGTTAAGATCTCTGTGGTAAATTCCTTGACGATGCATTGTCCGAACGCTCTGGGCAACAGCGTGGAGTAACGATTCTTTATCGCTCCCCGCGTACAGCTCATTAAGCAATACACTCCAAAGATCATTCGCCCCTTTCAGCTCCCGGGTCACCAACCAACCTCGATAGAGGGGACCCCATATCCTCTCTATCCATGCCGCAAAAATCTCCAGCGTGGGTAGCCCTCTTCGGCGCGCCTCTTCGGTGATGGCCAACTCTTTGAAAGGGCGAGGCGGCCATGTGACAAAAATTTCTTCCGTGAGCCAACGGACGAGACCCCCGTGGCGGTAGGGTCGAACCAAAACAGTTTCACCATTCTTCAGATGAAACACCTTCAGTCGCCCTCTCCCGAAAAAGCCACTCGCTCCTTCTCCGGGTGCGCCTTCCTCCTTGAGTTCGTCAAGGCTGAGATAGGGCATCAGTTCGTTGCGTGTTATTCCTATTTGTGTCCGCCCCGAGCGGATGATCCTGAAACCGGGCGGCGTATAACCCGAGACCCATTGTTGAATCATCCCCGAAACAACTCTCAACCCCTTCCTCCGGATCCGACCGAGCTCTAACGTTCCCTTCTGCGCTTACCGCTGGTGTTTCTCAACTCCCATACCTTCGCGCTGCTCAACAAAGTAGCGTAAGCGGCCAGCGTGGATAAAGTCAACCCAGGTAGTCCTTGTGAAACGAGACCGTTCATCCACGATGATCGTAAAAACACGCGCAGTGGTTTCAGAACTACTGAAAGAGGACTATACCTCCACCCTGCCGAATTTAGACGCTCTGCCCAAAGGCTGGCGACATGGTGAATGCGATCAAAACCATCGCTAAGATCGGCCAAGGTGTAATCCTCGATCCAACCTCCTAGCGCTTCTGAGGCCGCCCAAATCCCTTTCTCGCTTTCAGTCCACCATTCTGGGGAGAAATGCTCGACGGAACGACTCAGGCGAACCCCTGGACTCGGGCCCCAGAGACTTCCTTGAACCCAACGGCCCAAAACCCGTGAGCGGATTGGGATCCGATAGTCCGATGGAGTCCGATGAAATCCCTGTCTAGAGATCAGTCGCAATTGTTCTTGCAGTTCCGCCCCCACCCGCTCCTCACCCCACAAATGGAGGACCCAATCGGTCCTGACCTTCTGAGCGATTTCACCGACTTCCCACGTGGAGTGAACCTTCCGGATGACAGTGGATACAGATCGACCGGGCTCGACCGCAGGCTCCCCCCGCCCAACATGAAGCACCACCACGGCATCGGCCCAGCCGACACTCTCTAGGCATTCAGTAAGATGTTTCATTCCACATACGCTAAGGACGACAACACCGAGAGTGGACATGAGCGGGGCTGAAGGATTAGAGAGTCATGCGTTGAGGGAGACCTGGGCCATTGAGGAGTCGCTCGACACCGAGAAGGACGTCTTCGGCCCTGATCAAACGCATGCAGGCCTCTGTCCCCAGAGGACAACGAAGGCCTCCGTGAGAGGTGCACGGACGACAAGGTAACGCCTTTTCTACTATGACCGCTTTGGCCGAATAAGGGTAAAAACCGAGCGACGGAGTCGTCGCGCAGAAGAGAGCCACGACCGGGATGCCTCGTGCAACTGCGACATGCATAGGCCCGCTGTCGTTGGTAATGAAAACATCACACCAATCAAGCGCAGACGGCAGCTCGCGAAGACTAATCCGGCCTGCCAAACTGGTCCCCGCATTCCCCGAAAGTCGCTGGATTGTGTCTAAGACTCGATAATCCTCCCTGCCGCCAAATAGAAGAATTTGGCACCGATATTTCCTTCTTAGATGACTTATCAACTCCGCATAGCCTTCGGCCGTCCACCTTTTGGTAGGCCAGACAGAGCCCGGATTGATGCCAAAGGTAATGCTGTCTTCCTTGATTCCCAAAGAGGAGAACAGATGCTTCACAGCTTCCCGCGTCCGGGCACCTACCTCCACGCGCAAATGAGGGTTATGATAGGGAGGATCGATGCCCAATGCTTCGAGCAGGGAGAGGTTCCGCTCCACGTCGTGACGGGTGGAATCCCTATTCACCCGTTTGTGATAGAAAAACCATCCCGCGCTCTGACGAAACCCGATGCGATAAGGAATCCGGGCCAGGAAGAGGAGCAGACCGCTGGTGAACGATTTGTGCGGCGAGATGGCCATGGTGAAACCACGGCTCCTAAGTTCTTTAGCCTTTCGGCAAAGACCCACCCATTTTTTCCCCGCCTTTCTCTTTTCATAAGGAATGATCTCGTCGATATCAGAATTGTCCTCCAACAAACCCTTCGCTTGAGGGGTGCAAAGAACGGCTAATTCGGCCAGCGGGAAATGGCGCTTGAGTTCAAACAAGAGAGGAGTGGTCAGGACCGTATCTCCAAGAAAGCTGGTTTGAACTACGAGAATCTTTTCCCGACTCGACTGAGCCATATCCTGCGAGCTGCCAGCCTTGTGCTGACGACTACCCACTGACCTCTCAGGCC
>VBLN01000245.1 GCA_005878685.1 Deltaproteobacteria bacterium
ACTGCAAATTGCAAAAGTCAAGATTTTCCATTTTTCACTTTTCACTTTGCCTTTTACATTTCCCGTGGTCATAGGGCACCTCCTGACCTGTAACCCTAGACACGCCTTTTTAAAAAAGCAATACGCCTAAAGTCAGAGGGGAAAGACTATGGCTGGCTCAGCGTGGAGGTGCTTTACCTGTCATGAGCCTTGTGATATTTTCTGTTGCAAGATGGAGACAATTAGAAATCGCTTGGTTTCGCCACGAGCTTCTTTTTTGGTTTTAGCCATCAGTCTGATGCTCGCCGCTTGCAGCCGGCCTGCTTTCCTGGGCGGGATTGGAACGAGTGGCAAATACCTGGAGGCGAAAGAAGAAATAACCCGCAAGCGGGGCGGTAATATCGACAAGGCCATTGTCAATCTCGAGACCGTCGTTCGCGACGACCCCACATACCGCGACAGCCTCACGCTTCTGGGGCGGGCCTACTACACGAGAGAGAGGTATGGCGACGCGAAGCTGATTTTGCAGAGGGCCCTGGCTGTGGATAAGGACGATGAGATTGCGTGGTTAGTTCTGAGCCTTGTCCAACTACGACTGGGAGAAAATGGCGGCGGGTTGCAATCGGCCAAGGGCGGTCTGACGCTTTTCAGCAAGGTCTCTACTGAAGGCTATAGAGGCTATAGGTATTGGGACCGGGGCGGGAAAGTAAAAATTGCGCTCCGCCGTGCCGTGGTTGCGGCTAGTAAAGAGGCGGACGGGAACGAGAATCTGATCCGTTCTGTAGAGAACCTTCTTGCCACGATTGATGAAGAAGAGTGGAATTTGCGCAGTGAGAAACCACGAGACCTACAGCATGAGCTGCAGGGCGTGGGCCACTGAGAGCTGAGCTGCACTGTCCCTAGGTCGTCAGAGTTTTTCAATTCGGTTCACGTTAAATCGTTACCTAGATCCTCAATGGCCTGCAGAGAATAAGGCACGTCAAAGGCTGCCAGCTAGGGTCCTACCATTTGAACGGATAGTCGGTGCGCTGGCGGTCTCCCTATCGCTGCGAAACTTGAGCGGACTTTTCAGGACTGCTATAGAGCGGTTTTGAGACAGTCCAGACGGACAGGAATCAGGTCGAATGAAGACTTCCAATCCGAGATCTGCGAAAAAGCCGGGGATTGAGAAGGCGAAACCCAGTGTCTGTGATGCGCGTGCTGGGCATTGGCCGCGGGGCGACACTGCCGTCTCTCTGACAATTTTTCTGCTCGCGTTTGCTATTCGGCTCGTCTATTTGTTTCAGATTGAAGGAGCCCCACTATTCTACCATCTTGCCAGCGATGGCCGTAGTTATGATGAATGGGCTCGACAGATCGCTGCGGGCCATTGGTTGGGTCAGGGTGTTTTCTACCAGGCGCCGCTTTACCCTTACTTTCTCGGCCTCCTTCAAATCGCCCTTGGCCATAATCTCTGGTCGATCCGTATTGTGCAAATCGCTCTGGGATCTGCTTCATGTGTCTTGTTGTATTGGGCCGGAAAATTATTTTTCTCACGAGCCGCAGGAGTTGCAGCTGGTTTGATTTTGTCGCTTTATGCGCCAGCGATTTTTTTCGATGGACTTATACAGAAAACCGTGCTGGACCTGTTCTTGATCACTTTGCTCTTGTTCCTCCTCAGCAGGACTCAGCCGCGATTCCATTGGAGCTATTGGGTAGGGATAGGGGCTGTGCTGGGTCTCTTAGGCCTTACCCGCGAGAACGCCCTCATATGGGGTCCCGTCGTGCCCTTGTGGATCTGGCTCCATTTTTCCGCGGACCGCCCTCGGAACCGCCTTAGGTGGATCGTCCTTTTTCTGCTCGGCCTGGTCCTCGTACTTTTTCCCGTCGGCTTGCGTAATCTGATCGTGGATGGCGAATTTACTTTGACCACTGCGCAACTCGGACCCAATTTTTTCATCGGTAATAACCCGGAGGCCGACGGGACCTATGCCCCGCTTCGGGCCGGTCACGGGGACCCACAATTTGAGCGCCGCGATGCTACCGAGCTAGCTGAACGGGCCCTGGGCCGCTCCCTGTCGCCCGGAGAGGTTTCTGGCTACTGGCTGCGACGCTCCTGGGACTACATCGGCTCTCGGCCCATAGACTGGCTCCGCCTTTTGGGCAAGAAATGGCTGATCGCATGGAATGTCCGCGAGCTTGAGGATGCTGAAGATTTTTATCTCTACCAAGGATGGTCCTGGCTGCTTTCGATATTAGGTTACGTGAACC
This sequence comes from Deltaproteobacteria bacterium, assembly GCA_005878685.1. Lineage (GTDB taxonomy): Bacteria > Desulfobacterota > Binatia > UBA9968 > UBA9968 > DP-36. The sequence goes on from VBLN01000245.1 coordinate 2,230, forward strand.
ATTTCGGCGTTCTGGCCCCGCTGGCCGCAGTGGGGGTCATGCTGACTTGGGGGCAATGGCGCAAACTTTGGTTATTGTATGGCTTGTTGGCGACTCTAGTTTTCAGCGTGGCCCTCTTTTATGTCTTCGGGCGCTACCGCTTCTCTATGGTCCCTCTGCTTACGTTGTTTGCCGGCGTCGGTTTGGTGGAAGGGTTTGCCGTGTATAGAGACCGGGCGGTTCGTCGTGGCCTTGCGTGCGTTGCTGCATTGGCGCTGACTGCAGCGATGGTCTATCTGCCGGTCGCGGGCAAGGCGGCGCCGTCGGCGACAGGCTACGTCAATGTGAGCAATGCCCTTGCTGATCAGGGCCGGATTAGTGAGGCCATAGAGAGCCTCCGGCAGGCCCTGCTCGTGCGGCCGACTTATGGTTTGGCCCACTACAATCTGGGAAATCTTTTGGCATCGCAGGGTAAGCTCGACGAGGCAAAGTACCATTTCGAAGAGGCTATTAGAATCAATCCCGGCTATGCAGAGGCGCACAACAATCTGGCCAATGTGCTCGCCATGCAAGGTGAGTTAAAAGAAGCGATCCAACATTTTCGCCGCGCCCTGGAGCTTGGCCTGGCCGTGGGCGAAATTCACTATAACCTCGGCATCGCGCTGGTTAGGGAGGGTGATTTGACAGAGGCGGCCAAACACTTCCAAGAAGCCATCGAGATCAACCCGAGCTATGCAGAGGCCTACCACAATCTGGGCAGGATTGAGGCGACCCAAGGCGATCTTGACAGGGCAATGGAGCACTTCCGGCAGGCCCTGCGTATTCAGCCGCGATTTGCCGAGGCGCATGAGAGCCTGGGGCATGCCTTGGCGCAGCGCGGCAACAAGGAAGAGGCGGTCCAACATTACCAGGAAGCGCTGCGGATCATGCGTGCGCGCGGCAAAGAGATGAGTCCACGTGAGCTAAAGAATAAATAAGCGGGTGGGATAAAAGGGTTTCAGTCGGCGATAACGAGAGTGAATTCTGACGGCGGATGAATAATCTTGTCGCCACAAATCTACGTGCATAGGCTGAGAAACTTTGTGTTGAGCGCCTCCGCGCTCTGCGTTTTTGTCTTCCTGTTTGGCATTCTGACGATTACGAGTTTCCTGCAGAAATCTCCTACCGTCGATGAACCGTTGCATCTCTTCGCGGGCTACTCCTATCTGAAATGGGGTGACTTTTGGGTGAATCCCGAGCATCCCCCTCTGGCCAAAATCCTGGCGGCGCTTCCTCTCTTGGCCTTTGACATCAAGGACCCCCGCCCATCGAGCGCCGACGGAAGTCTGAGTCCTGAAAGCGACCCCGGAGATCCTCCTGCCGTGAATGTCGCGCAAAAAATGCTCTTCGTGCAGAACGACGCGGATACTCTCTTCTTTTATGCGAAGCTCCCAATGATTGCTTTGGCCGTCCTCATGGAAATTTTTGTCTACCTATGGAGCAAAAAGCTCTTTGGCCCCGAAGCGGCCATCGCCTCCACGTTCCTTTATGCCCTGGATCCCAACATCTTGGCTCACAGCCCTATGGTTCAAACCGACCTTCCCTTCACGACCTTTTTTTTTATTGGTACCTACTTTTTCTGGCAGGGTCTAAGCCATCTCACCTGGAAAAACCTCCTTTTGACGGCTCTTCTATTTGGTTTAGCCGCAGTCACAAAACATTCCTTTCCAGTGATTTTTCTCATTTGGGGCATGCTAGGGGTGTTTTCGATCTTTTTCTCGGGACCTCAGAGATGCCATATTGGCGCAGCACGCTCGATTTCCAGTCGATGGGGAAAAAGTGCGATTTTGGCTGGGACACTTCTCTGTACGTTAATGATTGGTTATCTTTTTATATGGGCTGCCTATGGTTTTCGTTTCCATCCCATCCCTGATGCCTGAGAATCCGCTCCTCCAAGCGTGGGTCCCTGTGATAAACGAACATCACCTTTTTCCCGAGGCATGGACTTACGGGCAGCTTTTCGTTCTCAAAAACTTAAGCCGAGTCACTTACTTCTTTGGCGGGATCTCAGAGCAAGGGTTTTGGTTATATTTTCCAGTGGCCTTTGCCATAAAGACGCCGCTCCCAACGCTTCTTCTTTTATTCGGAGCCATGGGAATATCGCTTTTTAGGCGGAGAGACTATCTGCCGCGTTTTTTTCTTCTCATCCCGGTGGTTCTTTATTTCTCTCTAGCGGTCTGGTCTCGGTTGAATATTGGCCTACGCCATATCCTTCCGATATACCCATTTCTGTTTGTTTTCATTGGTGGGACTGCGGCGGAGCTTTGGCGGGAAGAAAAATGGTTGAAGAAAGGGTTATTAATTCTCCTCGCTGTTTATTATCTTTTTTCTTCATTCAGCCTATATCCTCACTATCTTGCATTCTTTAACGAGCTTACGGGAGGACCAAAGAACGGCCATAAGGTGTTACTCGACTCCAACCTAGACTGGGGACAGGATCTTAAGGGACTAAGGCGCTGGATGGAAAGGAATGGAGTCAAGAAGATCTATTTCCTTTACTTCGGAAAGGCGGACCCCCGGTACTATGGGATTGATGCCTTCTACCTTCCCGGAAGCTGGGTCGTTCACGATTCCCCGAACAATATACTGCCCGGCTATCTGGCGGTCAGTGCCACTCATCTCTATGGAGCAGACCTCTATCTTACAGAACAAGAGAAGGAGATCTTGAAATCATTTGAATTGGGAGAACCCGTGGCTGATATTGGCTACTCCATTCTTATCTACAAGGTCAGCGCCGTCAATCCACAGATTTACCATAATATGGGTTTTACCCTCGCCCGCCGTGGCCAACTAGATAGCGCCATTGAGCTCTTCCGTGAGGCACTACGTCTTCAGCCACAACTTGCCGAGGCGCACGAGAGTTTGGCTCGGGCGCTAGCCTCGCAGGGCAAGAGGGAGGAGGCGATTCAGCATTACCAGGAAGCGCTGCGGATTTTGAAATCGCGACCTTAAACCGTGTATTTCCTGCTCCGAAGAAGTCTATGGTGTTGGCGAGCGATAAGCGGGGTAGTTTAACGTCTGATCTGCAAGGTGAACTCGGATGCAGGGTTGATGATTTTAATGAAGGGGATCGGATCCTCAAGGATTTTCTCTGGCAGGATCGTGGCCGGCGGATTGGAAACGAGACCTTGAGTCCAGTGGTACTTCAAGATAACTTCGGCGCCGCTGACGTTCGAGCCTTGGATTCTGTTGAGGCTTGCCCTGAGCTCTCCTTTTCCTTTGAGGAACCAGTTCAGTGGCTGATCTACCCTGAAGAGGTGAAGGTCTCCAAGCCGCCGGTCCAGAGAAACTAATCCCGGGACAGAGAGCAAACGTCGGACGGATTGCGGGTGAAACGCGACGACCGCTGCAATATTGTAGGTGCGAAAATAGGCAGCGAGCTCCTCGTCGGTAAAAGTCTTGATGTCGCGCTTGAAAAGCATGCCAGAGTGAAACTCCGCGAAGTGATGCCGGTCATTGTATAGATTGATCGGTCCACCGATCAGTTGTCGGCCAGTCCAGTACGGAATGAACGACGAGAGGTACATATCGTCGTAAAAAAAGTCAGTCTCATCTCCCGACTCCTCGAAGAGGATTCGTCCGTCGGTCGGCGTCCGATCACGGATCCACGCCGCAATCGCCCGCAGTGCCGGTGAGACTTCCGTTCGTAGCCTCAATTTGCCGCCAAGCTCGGTCTGAAAAATATTAATCGCTGCGGTTATGAGGCCGAGTGCAAGACAAACAGGAACAAAAATGGGCCGTCTTGCCGAGGAGGGTTCTTGCCGCCGACTGCTCACGAGGTATGCGGAAGTTAAAGCGAGAAACAGGTCGTAAGGAACTTTAAACCGGAGGGGCTGGAGAGCCCGCAGAGAAGGAACGAAAGAGCCGAAGTAGGCGAGCAAAAACAAAGTTGTCACGCCACATCCCAACATGACTCCGATGTCCCTTTGCTCGCCACGAATGAGTTTGACGAGCCCCATCAAACCCAAGATAAGCAAAAGCCAGCGCAGCCCGTTCGCCCACAAGGATGGCCTGAATGTCCAATAGTCCCCCGCTGTGAGATAGTCCTTCAGAAACATAAGAATATCCCGGGTTGCGAATACTGGAAGCTGCGCCACGATGGCGGCCGAGGCATCATCTGCGCGGTGCGTAAAAGCTGGCCAGAGCCAAATCAGATTGACCAAGCAAGACACCAATGCGCCGGCCCCGATCCATGCCAATAACCTGCGGGAGGGGGATCCCAGCGGCTGCAGGAGCCAGGATCAGAACGGTTTGAAGATGCAGCGGCAAAAGCACTATGGCCGCGGCGAGCCAGCCCCAGTGCGCGGGCGTCAAATCGCGCTCAGCTCGAACGATGCGGTAGAAGAGCGAGATGATTACTAGAGAAAAGTATGCACTAAGCGGGAAACCGATCATGCCGGAGAAGAACATCTCTCGGGGGTAGGCATCCCACCAATAAGCCGTGCCTAGGACAGTCGCCACGAGAGGAACTGGGGGTTCTCGGGTAAATAAATTGCGCGCAGCAAAGAACATCATCCACGGAACAGCCGCAGTGGCCATGAAAGCAGTTAGCTTGAACGCTTGAGTCACGTCTAATTTCAGGACCGATAAGAGGAGCGCTAAGACCTCGAAGAGTTTGATGCTCAGGTCCTGAATCGTGTTGGACGGGTAACCTGCCATAAAGAGAGGGTTGTAACCCCAGAGACGACCGTCCTGTGACCAGAAAGCTTCCATAGATTTGAGATGATGAAAATGGAGTCCCCAGTCCTGCTCAATGACCGGTTGGCTATTAAAGAGCCCAGTCATGGGGACAAACAGAAGAGCCAAACCCAGGGTGTGAAGCAGAAAGATGACACCTGTCCAAACGAGAGAAGTTTTTGCACTCAACCGGTGGGTTTGGCCCTGAGTTTCCGGCTGCAGACGCCTCTGTGACCTTCGGGGTTTTGGCTTCTTCCTAGGCTTTGTCGATGCCATTGGCTGTGCTTAAAAGCTTGAGCTTTCGAAGCGATTGAGACAAGGTGGGCCGAACAGCCGATATCGAGGAAGGGCACAGACTTTAGGCACGCTCATGGTTGACTCAGATCTCTATCTC
>VBLN01000246.1:0-361 GCA_005878685.1 Deltaproteobacteria bacterium
GGGGGTTCTATGTTTCCCCATCTCAAGAACTTTAATCTGAAGCAGTGGATCGAGGATAATCGAGCCAACTGGGGACAGCGCAGAACCATTTGGGAGGACTCGGACTTTATTGCCTTCGTGACCCGCGGGCCCAATAGCCGAAAGGATTTTCATATCGATCCTGGGGATGAGATCTTCTACCAGCTTGAGGGAGACCTCAACCTACACTTTATAAATTCTCAAGGAAAGCTTGAGGTCGCGCTGATCCAGGCGGGCGAGATGTTTCTCCTCCCGGCCGATGTTCCCCACTCTCCCAGACGGGGCGATGGATCCTGGACTCTGGTGGTCGAAAGGAAGCGTCGGCCCGACGAGGTGGACCGCT
>VBLN01000246.1:431-2980 GCA_005878685.1 Deltaproteobacteria bacterium
GATCCGCTCTGACGTCAAACTCCGCACCTGCCGCCAGTGCAACGCAGTCTTGGCGGTGTGATTGGCTCTTTTGAAGATCAGTTTTTTGCGAACTGCTTGTGGAAGCTCTCGTCAATAAAATCGGGCACCTTGAATTTGCCCTGAACCCTTGGTCCTTCAGATTCCATGAGGAGGTCAAACCCTTTAACGGGAATCCTGCCGTCGAAGGCGAAGGACTTCATGAACTCCTTGTATCCTGCCTCCGCATACTGCGCGGGTATCTTGATGTCATCGATCAATATCTTAACCGCCAGTCTCTTTCCCTTTAAATCGGCCGGAGTCTTGATGCTGGGATGGACAAAGAGCTTGAAAGGCATGAAATTCGAAATCCCGAAGAAGTAGCGGGCGTCCTCTCCAGCGAGCCGGATGGTAAAAACCTAACGCCGCGCTTTCTCACGCAGCGCGCGCCAGACCTTTTCAGGCGTGATGGGAAGATCGTAGAAGCGAATCCCCACGGCCTTCGAGATGGCGTCGGCAATAGCGGAGGCAACCGGCAAGAGCCCGCCCTCCCCCATCCCCTTCGAGCCGAACGGTCCGGGACCGTTCTGATTTTCTATAAGCGCGGAAGAAAATTCCTTTGGCAGATCACGAAACGTGGGAACCCGGTAATCCACCAAATTGGGATTCAACAACTGACCATCCTCGTAGACCATCTGCTCAAAAAGGGTATGGCCGAGACCGAAAACGACTCCCCCTTCGTCCTGACCTTCGCACTGCACCGGATTGATCGCTTTTCCGACGTCAGCCACAGAAACATATTTATGTAGGTGAATCGCTCCGGTCTCCCGATCCACTTCGACTTCGGCCCCACCCCAACCTACTTCCCAAAAAGTCGTCGTCGAGCCTAAAGCAGCCCTTTTGGTTTTGACGTCTCGGTAAAGCCCTCTACCGATAATCTCTCCTGCTTTGCTGCCAAAATATCCAGTGATAATCTTGCCGTAGGGAACCGCCTTTCCGCCTCGACTGTGAACCTTTCCGTCCTTTAGTGTCAAAGCGGCAAATTTCTTATCTAGAACCTTAGAGGCAGCGCCCAAGAGCTGCTTTTTAACATCCTGCGCCGCCCGTTGCACCGCAAGCCCCATTACGGTCATGGAGCTGCTCGCGCTCGTGGAAACATCATAGGGAGTTACGTCTGTATCCAATTGCGCGACCGAGATTTGATTTAGGTCCAAAGATAACTCTTCGGCCACGACCTGGCTCAAGGCGGTCCTGGAGCCCTGGCCAATCTCCACGGTTCCCGTTAAGAGCACGACGCTCCCATCTGAAGCCATCTTGACTGTGGCGCCCGCGATCTTGAAGGTCCCGCCAGCATCCTTCATACAAAGACTCAATCCTTTACCCGTATTCGGCTTTGACGGCTCGCGCTTCCAATCAAGCGCCTTCGCCACTTTGAGCAAACCTTCCTTGAGATCGCAATCCACCGGTGTGTCTCCAGGCGTATAGGGCTCCCCCTTTTTGAGCAGATTCTTAAGCCGGAACTCTAACGGATCCATTCCAAGTCTTTCCGCGAGCAAATCCGTGTGCGACTCATACGCCCACGCCACCTGAACCGCGCCGAAGCCGCGAAAAGCGCCCGCAGGAACCGTATTCGTGTAGACGCAGTAGGCATCCACCTTGACTTCTGGGATGCGATAGGGACCCAGCGTTCGATAGCCCGCTTTCTGGTTGACCCTTGGCCCGGCATCCGCATAGGCGCCTGTGTTCATGTAGATCTCGCATTCGCGCGCTAACAGCCGCCCGTCGGCCAAAAGCCCGCTCTTGATTCTAACGCGCGCGGGATGGCGCGTAACGGTCTTGAAGCTCTCGCTTACCGCCATCACAAGCTTCACGGGGCGGTGGGCCTTCCACGAGAGCGCGGCGGCGATGGGCTCGGCCTTGACATAGAGCTTGCCGCCGTAGCCGCCGCCGACGTAGGGCACGATCACGCGCACATGACTCAGGGGCAGATTAAAGATCGCCGCTAGCTGATCGCGCAAGCCAAAAGGGTCCTGGCACGCGCTCCAGACAGTTAAATGGTCTTCTTCGAAATGGGCGACCATCACATGAGGCTCCAGCGAGCAGTGTTGGACCTTTGGAAAGCGGAAGGTGTCTTCAAAGACGTAGTCCGACTTCCTGAATCCCTCCCCGACATCTCCCCGACTGTAACCAAAATAGGAGCAGATATTGGTCCCCTTAAATTTTTCCGGCGCGCCGTAGCTTGAGCCGCGCAGCTCCGCTTGGCCGGACCATTGCTCATGCACCAGGGGCGCTCCCGGGGCAATGGCCTCTTCAATGGTGGTCACCGCGGACAGATCCTCGTACTCGACGTCGACGAACCTCAGGGCTTCGTCTGCAGTAGGCTCGTCCACAGCCAGCACAGCAGCTACTGGATCCCCCGCGTACCTGACCTTGTCCATGGCCACGATCGATTGATCCTTGTATATCGCTCCATATTGATAATTAAGCCCCTTGAGGTCATCCCGAGTAAGGACAGTGAGAACGCCCGAGATGCTCTCGGCTTTTCGCGCATT
>VBLN01000246.1:3133-7895 GCA_005878685.1 Deltaproteobacteria bacterium
GGCAGGGCCTATTTCCGGATCTTCGGGCTATCCTTTTCTGGAAAGTAGAGATCGCAGAAAGGACAATGAAAATCCATTTCGGAACCCAACATGTGAGGATTGACCACGAAGATTTTCTTGCACTTCGGACATGTGATTTCAACAGCCTGACCCATTTTGCCTCCTAATCAATCGCGTTCGTGAAACGTGATCGCGCTGGTTGGGAAAACCACCGTCCACTATCCTAGCGAGCACGAACCGCAAGCATGAGTCCCAATCTCAGCACCAATAGCTCGTCCGATCGGTGGGGATGTGTTGGAGCACCTCCCCGGGGATGAAATCTTCCAACTTGATCCGCTGCATCGCATCATCGGGGCACTTCGACACCGGTGAGAAAGGTCGATCCAAGGGCCTCGTGGCGTCAACGATCATCCCTGAGGTCTTGATTTCATCCACCAAGGAAGGATCCAGGAAATTGCCCCGGAAGAGCGGCTGCAGGATCGACACTTGGCGATGGGGCTGAACCCGCGTCGCAAAAGCCCACAGGATGTCCGTGGGGTTGACGAAGGTCAGCGCCGCGGCGGCAGCCCGTCCGGGATCTCCTTCGGACATCTTCTTCATCGAGATGAACACGTTGTAATGGGCGTGGCGTCCTTGCTTGCATACGGCGGTAACGCCTGGGACGGCTTCCCGACAGCGCCGCAAGTAAGCTCCTTCACGCGGCAGGTCCATCCAGGGTTTGTCACCCTCAGGTGTGATCACGGATTGATACATGGCCCCCTTGCGATAATTGATCGCCCTTACCTCGTAGATCGCGCAGGTGGTGTAGCGCTGCGGACCCAGATAACCCGGAGCTTCTCCGAACGGCCCTTCGACAATCCGCTTTCCCGGGATCAGAGCCCCCTCGATCACGATCTCCGCATCGGCGGGAATCATCAAGTCCTCGCCCCAGGTCTCGGAAGGCGTGAGACGCAGCGGCTCTCCCAGGTAGCCGCCGATCACGTCATACTCGCTCACTTCAAATGGACCGCTGTAGCAGGCGCCCATGTGGTACGCTGGATGGTGGCCGAGTACCGTCGCCACGGGTGTCTCCAGGTTGTTGTCTTCGTGATCTCGGTAAATTTTCCACAAGTGGCGCGGCGAGGCGTAGCAGGCGGTGGTGTTTTTCGATTTCACCTCCATTCGGTGGTAAGAGCAGTTGTAAATTTTCGATTTTCTGTCTCTCGTAATCGTCGAGAGAACGATGTAAGGCCCCCCGTCCATTTCGTGGTGCCTCATGATGGGTATCTCATAGAGGTCTACCTCACGGCCGACCTTCACGTTCTCTTTGACCGGCGCCTCCTTTTTATCGACGACGGTAGGCGGGATCCGGTGCTCTTCCATTTCCAGGCATCGCTCGGCCATCTGCGGGCGAGTCGATTCCTTCGGAAGGCCTAACGCAATCTGTGCCTTGCGCTGCGAAATCTCGCAATTCATGACCAATTTCATATCGCCGACGCGCCGGTTCAGGTTCAAGGGCTTATCGAAAATGATGATCGGGAATTTTTTCATCGCCCCGAGGTGCTTGATGATCGCGGTCACGTCGTAATGCGAGGGATTGACTTCCTTGTTGATGTGGATGATTTCATTGGGAATCTCTCGACGACAATCGTCAAGAAAGGTTCTAAGACTCTTCGGCATGAGCTCCTCCTAAAAATTATACAAGATTTTATGCAAAAATTATCCAAAGCTGTCCCATTTGTCAATCGAACTCTAAAAGCGAAAATACCGTTGTTTTTTTTCAGGCGGATGATTGCGTCGTACCGAGCCGAATCGTGCTTCAAAACACGGCGCCAAGCTCACTCACGATCGCAAGGAAAACTAAGACGTAGGGCATCGAAGCTTCTCCAAGGATTAGCCCCTGTTCTCTAACCGGGCGCGCCATTTTTCATGCCCAGCAGCCTCATGGCATTGCCTCCCAAGATCTTCTCCTTATCCTCCTCGGAAAGTCCCGCCATTGTCTTGATCGGCTCCACTGTTCTAGGCCAGGTGGCCACGGCATCGCCGTGATCGAAGTCGCTTCCCAGGATGATGTTATGGTCAGGCCAACCCTTGACGGTTTCGGGCAAATATCTTTCCCAGGCAACGGCTGCAATATAAAACTGATCGAAGTAGGCGCTCGGCTTCTTTTTGATTCTTTCCTTTCCGGAGAAGAACTGGCGCACTGCGACCGAATCCCCCGCCTCTCCCGGAGTGTGTTGATCCAACGTCTGCCTCAGCCAAGGAACCCAGCCGATGCCGCCCTCGAAGAAAGCAAACCTCAATCCCGGAAAGCGATCCAATACGCCACTGAAGATCAGGCGCGCGATGCTGACCATGTAGGTTAGCGGGAATCCCAAGGCCGTCGGCAAGTGCTGGAAGCCCTGATACCGCTCGCTTCCCACGAGCCACGGGTGGCTGTGCTGCACCTCGAAGACCCGCGCCGCGGGATGGACGAGAATAGGAATGTCGAGCCGGGCAATCTCCTCATAGAGAGGCCATAGCGCTTCGCTGTCGAGATCCCCGTCTCCATAACCCCCGTTCAGTTTGACCGCTCTTAGACCAAGATCTTTGACGGCGCGACGCAGTTCTCGGACCGCCTCCGGGATGTCCGGCAAATAGATCCACGCGACGCCGATAAATCGTGTGTCGCCGGCGATATCCTCGGCTACGGTGTCGTTATAAGCCCGCGCCAGCTGACGACCCAGCTCCGGTTCTACCTCATAGATGAGAGGCCGATTGTCCGGGATGAGCACCTGGACATCGAACCCATCCTTCTTCATGAACTCCAGCCGTCGCGAGAGACTCCAACGCCCTTCCTTGAAGGAATGGATCTTTTTGCCATCGCGGTAATACGTCGCGACGTCCCCGGGGACGAGCTCGCCGAAGCGAACGAGCTTTCTGTCGTCCTTGCCGATTTCCAGGTAGCCGCGCCCCGGATGTTTCACCCGGTCGATAAAGCGCAGCGGCCAGTAGTGAGTATCTCCGTCGATATACACAAATGCCTCCTCTTAAGTTTCTCTCGCCGGTTGAGTCACTGCCTCACACCGTAGGTTTGAAACAGACGGTCAATGAACCCGCTCTCCTCCAGCCGTCGGAGAATGCGATCGTCAATCATCTCCTCCACCTTGACCTTCTCGGCGCTCGGGTTGCGCAGCTTCATCAACCGCTGGATGTTGCGCAGCCCGTCCAGGCCCGGAAAGGGCTTCCTCTCGGTATTCTTGATCACGTCCTGATAACCTTCCTCAGCGGCCGCGGGGTCCGAAAGCTTAAGCCGCCGTCCAATGGTGTCGACGACGACGGCTTTATTCTTCGGAGCCAGACTGAACGCGATTCCTTCGAGCAAACCCTTGAGCACGGCCTCGACGGTTTCTCGCTGCTCTTGCAGGTAGCTCCGTTTGATGATCACTCCTTGACCGGAAAATGGAATCTTGGCTTGCTGCAGCTCCGCGAGAATCGTGAACCCCTTTTGTCGAAGCCTGCGACTAAAGACTCCGTCCAGGACCGTCGCGTCGATCTGGCCCGCTTCGAGTGCTTGGGTCAAGACCGTCTGATCGCCGATCACCAGAATGTTGATGTTATCCCGCCGCGGATCAAGCCCGATATGCTCCAGCCCGAGCAGCCCGGCCATCCAGACAGTTCCCGCGAGGCTCTGCACCCCGAAGCGCTTCCCGCGAAGATCCTTAGCGCTCTTAACGCTCGGCGCAGCCACCAGATCGTAGTTCAGCCAGTTGGTGAGCGTAGCGACGAGCTTAAGGTCTGCCCCGCCAATGACCGCGGCCATGGCCGAGGTGGCACCCGTGTAGCCGACCTGAACATCTCCTGCGGTAAGCGCCGCGACGAGGATAGGCGCCTGCCGGATGAAGATAGCATTCGCCGTCAAACCGTTCTTGGCAAAAAAGCCCTGTTCCTGAGCGACCCAAAGGGGGGCCACACGGGCGTTCATAGCGGCGTGGGCGATGACGATCTTAGGCGGCGCTGCGGCGCCTTCAGTCCGAAGGCTCTGAGTGAAGAGCACAAGGGCGGCGAAAACGATCCCGATGAGTTTACACATGGGGCGCCTCCCGTCACTGTGATCGCCACTGCCAGCATCCCCCCTGGCAAGCAGCCAACAGAGGTTGAGCAAAGATTCCCGCCGCAAGTCCCGCCAGTTCCTTGCCCGCGCGGCTAAAGATTCAGTATCCGAGCTGCGTTTTCGCCGAGAATCTTATCTTTCTGCTTCGCCGTGATGTCGTTTCGCGCCCGGATCGCCGAAACGGTGTGCGGATACTCGGAATCGAAGTGCGGGTAATCGGTGGCCATCAAGATATGATCCTCGCCGACCTCGGCGATGGGCCGGGAGAGATCCTTCTCGTCCGCCTCGCAGGTAAAGTAACAGTTGCGCCTGACATATTCCGACGGAGGCATCTTGAGATCGCCCTTGAGGTGGGCAAAGTCTTGCGCCCATTCCCAGTCGTCATCCATTCTATGCATCCAGTACAGAGGAAACTCGGCGCTGCACTCGAAGAAGACGACCTTGAGCTTGGGGAACTTCTCGAAAATGCCGCCGAGCACCAGCGCGATGAGCGCCGGCGTGCAGTTCATCGGACGGCCGAGGACGTGCGTCTTAAAAAAGTTGTCGAAGCGATCCACCAGCTCGCCATTGCTGTTGGGGTGACAGAACAGCGGGACGTCGAGTTCCTGCGCCGCCTCGTAGTAGGAATAATAATCCGAGCTGTCCAGATTGCGGCTGCCGCAATAGGGAACCAGATGGCCGACCTTGAAG
>VBLN01000246.1:7931-9287 GCA_005878685.1 Deltaproteobacteria bacterium
GGGGCAGCCGCCGGGCGCCATCGCCACCGGAAGAAAGACGTCCTCGTAGCCTTTGACCAGCTTGGCCACCCAGTTGTTATAGCAGCGCGCCAGCTCTCTTCCCAGCGGCCCGATATTTTGCGTCGCAATGCTGATTTGGGTCGGGAAAATAATCTCCTTGTCGAGACTTTCCTTCTTGATGCCCTCGCGCCGCTTTTCCATGTCGATACCGGCCACCTGCCGGGCGGCGATCTCGCCGCCGCGCCAGCCGTAGTTGGGATCGTAGATATAAGGATGGCTGTGAGCCGCGCGGCCGTGAGCGCTGATCGGATCCAGAGAGTGAATGAATTTGGCCGTGTGGCCCTGGCCGTTTCCCACCCGCACCGGGTTGAGCTTGGCCCACGGGCCTTCGAGCTTGTAAATTTCGTCGAGAACATAACTGTCGCGTAGATGCGAATCCAAATCGATAATCATATATCCATCTCCTTCTCGTTTAACTACGGAGCATGTCTAACAAACTCGCCAAGCATCCGTCAATCTAAGATGCGACCGGCTATTTTCCTCCCAAAAGACTTATGAAGGAACGGTCGATGATCTCGTCCGCCGATATTTTTCTCCTTAACCTTCCACCTTCATACTCTTGCTCGATCACCGCGGGAACCGCCTTTTCGGCGATCCTTCCGTTCACTGGAAAAGAGTCGCGGTACTCGTCGTAGCCGGACGGCGCGTAGGCGGGGTCCATCTTGACGTACCTTCTGATCGCCTTAAGGGCGTCCTCCTTATTCGCCAAAGTATGTTTCACGCCCTTTTGATAGGCACGTAAGAATTTCACCACCTGGTCCTTTTCCTTCGTCAACCAAGGCTCGCGCGCGGCAAAAGTCTCGTACGGCCACTCAGGGAAGATTCCCTTAAGATCATAGAGCTTGGTGTAGCCCTGAGCCTTGGCGATCTCGGTGACAGGAAACCACACTATGCTCGCATCCACAGCGCCAGCGGAGAGCGCGGCAAAGCGCGCCGGCGTGCTGCCAATCTGGAGGATCGTAACCTCCTTCGGGTCGACGCCGAAATGCTGGAGCGTTGCGCGCGTGAGAAAATCTGTAAGCGAACCAAACCGGCTAATGGCGAATCTCTTGCCTTTAGCCTCCTTCATCGACCTGAAGTTTGGATTGGAGTAAAGCTGGAACGGCATGAGGTTACAGATTCCCCAAAAATTCTTGACATCTGCCCCGGCGGCCCGACCCGCAATGGTCTCGACAAACGCGCTCCCCATGATCTGGACATCGCCGCCGATCATGGCCTGAAGATTGGTCGTGCCGGCATTGAACATGACGAAAAGCACATCCAGGCCTTCATCCTTGAAGAAACCCTTTTCCTGCG
>VBLN01000247.1:0-1259 GCA_005878685.1 Deltaproteobacteria bacterium
TTGCTTGCCGCACATAACCAATAGCAGGAAGCATCCTACGGACGTGATAAACGCCAACTTTTTCATAGGACCTCCTCTTTGAGCTGCAGATTTCCCCGGCTATCCCCATCGACCTCGCTGGCAAAATTTTTCCGTTTGTAAAACAATCTCCGTGGCCTTCTCCTGGTCCCTGAGCAACAGCTTCTTAGCGACAGCCGTCATGCGTGTACCTTTTGGGGTCGCGGCCTCTAACCGAACTTCTATCTGCGTACCGTCGGCGGTGCCCTTAATCACTTCTTGTTTTTCGGTAATGTCACGGGATTCGATCTCCATGCCCATGCGATCGAGAGCTCTCAGCGTCGCGGCCGACACTCGCGGAAGAGGGTGGATAAATGTCTTTTGAGCAGCTCCATTAGAGAACTCGACAGCGGCCCGCGATGCATTCCCGCGGGCACAGCTTATCGCGCCAATTATGATTAGAGTCCCGCCAACGAGTAGTAGTATGAGCTTTCCGGTGACTCGGTTGGTTTCCATTATCCGTCCCTTGCGTGGGTCAAACGCAAATTTGGTTGTTTTAGCCTTTACATCTTGAGAATTGTTCTCCGCAAAGCTCATGCCAAGCGAAACTACTAGGAAAAAACTCTTTATTTCAGGGAATAATCTGGTCGGATTGAAATCTTCGTGCGTAGGGATTTTCCTCCACATCCAGAAATCATTGGAAGCAGTAACTAAGCCTAGAACTAAATCTGCGGAGGTAAATTGTTTTGACTGCTAGGATAGCATCGGTACCGACGAGTGCGCCTTAAGTTGCCTCCCTATTTCGCTTGCACCGATGGTTTGTCGGCTCCGCTCAGGCGTCGATCGTCTGTCCGCCGTCGACCACCAGCGCGTGGCCTGTCACAAAGGACGATTCGTCGGATGCGAGAAACAGCACGGCATAAGCGATCTCTTCAGGACGTCCCATTCGCAGCAGCGCTCGATTACTGTTCGCCATCCTGGCGCGCTGCTCGTCTGTCAGTCCTGGCCCCAGCGACTGGCGTGGCGGGTAACCCCTGAAGCGAGGTGTCTCAATGCTCCCGGGGCAGACGCAGTTGACTCGGATACCGCTGGGGCCGTAGTCAAGCGCCATCTGGCGCGTCAGATTCACCAGCGCCGCCTTGGTGGCACAGTAGGCTGGATACTGCTCGCTGGCGAGCAGACCGAAAGTGGAGGCCGTGTTAATGATGTTGCCGCGCTCTTTTTTGAGGAAGTGAGGGATGGCAGCTCGTACGCCGCGGAAA
>VBLN01000247.1:1324-4672 GCA_005878685.1 Deltaproteobacteria bacterium
TGAATCGCTCCAGCGCCGTCGCTACCATCCGGTCACAGTTCGTCTGAAGCGTTACATCTATGCGGGAGAAGATCGCCTCATCGCCGTCCTGTTCGATGAGCCGGTCCACTCTCGGACTTGTGCTCTCCTGGATGTCGCAGCAGACGACCTTTGCCCCTTCGCGCGCAAAGAGGCGAGCCGTGGCGCGGCCGATGCCGCTGTTGGCGCCGGTGACAATCGCCACCCTATCCCGCAGCCTTTCCAAACCTTTACCAAGACCGGGATGCTCCTCTACCCTGTCGGATTCCATGATTCTCTCCTGACTTTGTTTGCTACAGGGTCCAGTAGCTTCCCTCGATCGGCACCGCCTCTATATGTTTGTTCTCAGCGGAATGGGAAGGGACCGGCTTACCCTGAGTGCCAATGCGGGCGATCTTGGGCTCCCTGGAAGCGCCGAATCTCAGCGTAATGAGCGGCTTGCCGCCGGTATTTTGAAACTTGTAATACCATCCCTTTGGGATCAAAATCCCCTGCCCCTTTTTCACTAGAGTCGTCTTCTCTTCTTTGTCATAGAAAGTCGCCTCGCCATCCAAGACGACGAAGACATGGTCCTCGGTCGGATGGCTGTGCAAGGTGTTTTCTCCCCCTTCGTTGTAGTACTTAATCATCACCGTAATGAGATCCGTTCCGGCGAGAAAATTGGTGCTTCTCCCCTCTTTCAGGTATGGGGTCTTCAATTCAAAAACTTGCGCTTCCATTGTGCTTCCCTCCCTTTTATTCGCTTTATTCCCTCTGTCTTGCCATTTCTGTCTCTCCTTACGAGTCAGCCTCGTCCATTCAAACCCCGAAAGACCTTCTCAGAGGTAATCGGCAGATCCCTGATCCTCAATCCCACAGCATCTTCAACCGCATTGGCGAGCGCCGCCGCCACGGGAACATTAGATGTCTCACCAATCGCCATGCTGTTGTAGGGTCCGGGGCCCGAAGCCATCTCGAGGACCGCGGTCTTGAGCGGCGGGATATCTTGAATGTTGGGTATCTTGTACTCGCCGAAATTCGCCGTCGCCACCTTGCCGTCGTCGACGATGAGATGCTCCGTAAGCGCGTAGCCTAGCCCAAACACCAGGCCACCCTCGATCTGGCCCTGATGCATTAACGGATTGATCACGGTTCCTGTCGTATGAGCCGAGACCATCTGTCTCAACTTGATCTCACCTGTGTCGGAGTCAACCTGGACCTCCGCCACTTGAGCCACGATGGACGCTTCATGGGTTTTTCCAGTCTGCTGGTAATAGCCGCGAACACTGATAGGCGATCCTTTGGTTTTGACCGCCTCCGCATAGCTCATCCGCCGCTTCGAGCGCCGGTGGACGATGCGAGCGTCGGCAAGAATTAGGTCATCCGGGCTGACCTTCATCGACTGAGCGGCAACCCCTAAAAGCTCCGCTTTCACCTTGACCGCGGCTTCATAGGCGGCGTTACCATAGACTCTTGTGGCACGGCTGCCGCCAACCCCGCCATCACTTGGCACCGCGGTAGTATCCAAGCTCTCATACCGAAGAGCACCGGGAGACACTTTCAACTCTTCCGCCACGACTTCACAAATGACCGTGTATGTGCCCGTTCCCTGCTCCACTACTGGTGAAGATACAGTAACCGTCCCTTTTTCGTCGATCTTCACAAAGACATTGCCTTCGCCGCCATTCGTTGCCCATTCGCCTATCGCGATTCCCCGCCCCACATTTTTCGGCTTTGGCTTATAGTAACCCGACAGTGCAATCGCCTTTTCCAAGGCCTCCACCGCTTTGATGTGCGTGACGCTATGGCCGATGGGCGAGACATCGCCGTCACGCATCAGGTTCTTCCTCCTAAATTCGACCGGATCCATACCGATCCTCTTCGCGACCAGATTCATCTGGCTCTCATTGGCGAAGAAACCCTGCGGGTCGCCAGGGGACCTCATATGGCCGCACGGCACCTTATTGGTATAGACAATCCTTTCTTCGATGAGACAGTTGGCAATCTTGTAAGGGCCCGCGCAGTTCTGCGGGCCGATGAGGTATCCCACCGGCTTCATAGCGCCGTAGGCGCCACTATCAAATACAAAATCCATGTGTTGCGCGATAATCGTTCCGTCTTTTTTAACACCGGTCTTCACCTTGATCATGGCGGGATGTCTTGGATTTCCCGCCATCAACTCCTCATCATAGTCCATAACCATCTTGACCGGGCGACCGCTCTTCAAGGAAAGGAAGTAGCACACCGGCACATCCATCGGGCCCCCTTTGCCGCCAAAGTCCCCACCGATGACGCGCGGGTGAAAAATGAGCTTCTCCTTGGGGATGCCAACGGCGGTTGCCAGTTGATCTCGCACTGCGAACGGAGTTTTGCTGCACGACCAGATCTCCGCCCCTCCGGACGGGTCTGCCTTCGCCACGCACGAGTGAGGTTCGATGTAGGCCTGGTGCACGAGTTGAGTGTGAAAAATATTTTCGACGATCACGTCGGCTTGCTGAAATCCTGCCTGGATGTCCCCTTTTCCCCAAGACATCTGGATGTAAGCGTTGCTTGGCGCCTCCAGTTTGTTAGGAAGCCCCCTATACGAAAGGAGATCAGGATGAAGCAGCGGCGCTGAAGGCTTCAAAGCCTCTAAAGGATCCAGCAGAGCTTCCAGTTCTTCATACTCGACTTCAATGAGATCGACAGCGCGCTCAGCCGCCTCTTCAGTCTCAGCGGCAACGGCCGCCACTTTTTCGCCAATGAAGCGCACGACCCCATCCGCCAATATCGGCATATCGTAGATCCGCCTTCCGATCCTCATGCCTGTAACGTCTTTCCCGTAATGAGCGTCTTCACGCCGGGTACTTGCAGAGCCCGGCTAACATCGATGCGCTTGATGCGGCCATAGGGGATAGGGCTTCGCAATACTTTCCCCCACAACATCCCAGGCAAGGCCACGTCCACCGTATAAACAGCCTTACCAGTGACTTTTGCCTCCCCTTCGATTTTCGGAGTCGGCCTGCCGACAATTTTGTTCGCCACTGTCACCCCTCTCCGTTCTAGTTTCCCTTAGCAGCCAATACCTTTAGCATTTTTTTTTAGAGGATGTCCATCTTGGCAGAGCCCCTCAGTGCACTGCAGTCGTTGGCAGTAAGACGCTGCGAAAGGCTATAACGGCTATCGGAGTACCCTCCTGGAATTCGGAGCGATCCTATGATAGGAAAAATCGGTACGATTTCTTTCTCCGGTAGATCAGCCGGCACGGCAGGTTGCCGCTGGCCGCATTGCCGAGTTGAATCCCTCCTGGGGAACGGGTCCCACCCTCTTACGTTGAGCGAAAATTGTAGGGGCGGATCACTTAAGTAAAAA
>VBLN01000247.1:4694-8842 GCA_005878685.1 Deltaproteobacteria bacterium
AAACAAGGTCGTCGGTAGGCCCACACCCAGAGTTGACGGTGAATATAAGGTAGCAGGCAAAGCGATCTACGCGGTCGATGTC
The DNA here is from genome assembly GCA_005878685.1 of Deltaproteobacteria bacterium. GTDB lineage: Bacteria > Desulfobacterota > Binatia > UBA9968 > UBA9968 > DP-36. Next base: position 4,777 of record VBLN01000247.1, read on the forward strand.
GTTTTGCCTGGAATGCTGTGGGGAAAAGTGCTGCGGAGTTCAATCTCTTCTGGCCGCATCAAGCGCATCGATGTTAGCAGGGCCCGGCAGGTCCCCGGAGTCAAGACTGTCATCACGGGTGAAGACGTGAGCGGTCTTAAGGGCGGCAGGCGGGTCTATGACATGCCGATCCTCGCGGATGGGGTCGTGCGCTTCATTGGCGAAAAAGTGGCGGCCGTTGCCGCTGAGACTGAAGAGGCGGCTGAGCGCGCTGTCGATCTCATTGAAGTCGAGTATGAAGAGCTCGAACCGGTGCTGGATCCTCTTGAGGCGATCAAACCCACGGCGACGTTGATCCATCCGGACGTAGTGAGTTACAAGGGTCTTCCGGTCAAGCTTGAGGCGCCGAGCAACACTTTTATTTACATCTCTTGGAAGAAAGGAGACGTTGAAGCGGGATTCCGCCAGTCCGATATCATCGTGGACAATACGTTCACCACGAACAACGTCCACCATGCCTACATTGAGCCGCACTCCTGCGTGGCCAAGGCGGATCCGTCCGGAGGAGCGGAGATTTGGTCGTGCAGCAAAGTTCCCTATGTGGTGCGGGACCAGGTCGCGACCGCAGTCAGAGTCGATCCTGAGAAACTCGTGATTCATCCCTGCTACATCGGAGGAGACTTCGGCGGCAAAGGCGACTTCATGGACATTCCCGTTTGCTACTTCTTGTCGCTAAAGAGCGGCCGACCCGTGAAGATGGTCATGGACTACGACGAGGAGTTTACGGCGGGCAACCCGAGGCACTCGTCGATCATCAGGGTCAGGACGGGAGTGAAAAAGGACGGCACTCTTGTGGCACACCACATGGAATTCATCTTTGACAGCGGCGCCTACGGCGCCTTCAAGCCGAATGGGTTGCTGCAAGGTCCGAGGGAATGCCCGGGTCCTTACAAAATCCCGCACGGGCTCGTCGAGGAGAGGATGGTTTATACGAACAAGATTCCCTGCGGTCACATGCGAGCTCCCGGAGACCCTCAAGGAGCCTTCGCAAACGAAAGCCAGATGGATCTAGTGGCGAGAAGATTAAGTATGGACCCGGCCGAGTTTCGACGAAAGAACCTCATGAGCGACGGCGATGAACTGCCAACAGGAGGCGAGGTCCACTACATAAAGGCTCAGGAGACGCTGGAGATGGCGCTCAAGGAGTCCGGTTACTTCAAGCCGAAGCCGAAAAATACCGGCCGCGGGATCGCCGTAACCCAGTGGCTCACTAACGGCGGCGAAGGTGCTGTAACCGTCACCATTGACGAAAAAGGAGAGGTCACGGTCGCTTCCGCCATGCTCGATCAGGGGGCTGGGACTTACACGGTGCTCTGTGAAATTGTCGGCGAGGAACTTCAAGTGCCACTTGAGAAAATCCGGGCCATGTCGTTAGATACGAAGACTGGTAGAAAAGATACCGGCGTGGGAGGGAGTCGGGCGACGCGGGTCTATGGCAACGCGGCCTACGAAGCGGCTATCAAGACCAAGGAGGAAATCAAGAGGCTGGCGGCGGAACATTTGGGAGGAAAACCCGAGGACGTGATCATTGCCAACGGCGGAGTCCTTCATCGCCGCGCCGAGCGCCGCATGACCTACGGAGAGATCGTCAAGGCCGTGGGTTCACCGATCCGCGCCGAGGGCTACTACAACGACCGTACCAAAGTCCACGACGCCTCCATGTGCGCTCAGGTCGCCGAGGTCGAGGTCGATCCTGAGACGGGCCAGGTCAAGCTAAAGAGATTTACGACCGCTCACCACACGGGCACCGTACTCAACCCGCTCATGCACCAGGGCCAGATCGACGGAGGCTCTGTGATGGGGATGGGCTATGCCTTAATGGAACACCTCATGGTTGACGGCGGCAAAGTTGTCACTGCCAACTTTGGCGACTACAAGATTCCCACGATCCAGGATATTCCCGAGCTTAAGACCGTGGTCAAGGAAGCGGCCACGGGATCGGGGCCCTATAACAGCATGGCCATCGGAGAGACGGCGATCATTCCGGTCGCGGCGGCGATTGCCAATGCGGTGGAGGACGCGGTGGGAGTGAGGATGAAGTCCCTGCCTATAACCGCGGAAGAGACCTTTGGCGCTATGACAAAACGAAGCTAAGCTGTTTCGCCACCCTTAGCCTACTCAGACGAGAGCTTTGTCTTGCGGAGCGTTTCGTTCGTCTCGTGGCTCTATGCAGCTACTTTTCGTAGAGCCGTTTGATAAAACCCGTTCGGTCGAGCTCCTCGACGAAGCTCCGGTCCGTAAACTCTTCGGGCTTGTGATTCCAAATCTCAGGTCGCGTCGCGGCCACGTATTCGAAGCTGGTTTTCATTCCCTTCGTGTTAGGATAGGGAGTAGGAAGAAACGCTTTCGAGAAAATTTCATAGGATTCCCTGACGAGTTCGTCGTCGTCCACGCGCAAGGTTTTCTTGATAACCCTCTTCCCGAACTCCGGGTCCCGCTTAAAAACCGCAGTCCCTTCAAGGTGAGCCTTCATATAACTCATCACCAGATCCCGATCTCTCTGGATAATGGCACGGCGCGTCGTGATCTCAATCCACGGGTATTCGATCTCTTTAGCCGAGTCCCACAGCATCGAGTAGCCCATTTTCATCGCGATGCCGTAACCGGGAAAAGAGAGTGACGCTGCGTCGATGGCGCCCTGTTTCAACGCGGCGATCCGCTCTGGATCGCCCCCAATTTGAATCAAAGCGACGTCTCGGTCCGGGTTGAGGCCCTTTTTCCTAAGTATATGCCGAACCAGAAAGTCGGTAAGGGAGCCAAAGGTCGTCACCCCGATTCTTTTTCCTTTGAGATCCTCGACTCTCTTGATCTCCGGCTTTACGATCAGCGCATGAACGACTCCAGGCAGGGTGTGACCGAGGATGACAAGATCGGACCCAGAAAGATCGGCGTTAATCACGGTCGGCGTCGCTATCGGCGCGATCTGGATGCTGCCACCAATCATCGCCTTCGAAGACTCCCCGGAACCCCGCATGGCTACGGGATCTGCGTAGAGACCATATTTCTCGAACAGCTTGGCCTCCTTCGTCACATAGATGATGATGTTCCCCATGCTGACCGAGGAAACCCCCACATAGATGTGTTTAAGCGGTTTCACCTGCGGGAAGGCAGTCAACGGAAAGAGCCACAGAATAGTGTAAAGAACGGCTGCTGCCTGCATCGTTCGCGTGGAAGCCTCAATAGCGAGAAACATGTTTCACCTCAGGCCGCAATCGATCGTTTTTTGCCACGGACTTTTGTAACTTCTAAACTTCATTCTTTTGTCATCCGCTTAACACGGCAACTCTTTTCCTGTCAATCGACACTTTCAGATCGTGGATCAGTGAAGGGATCGTAGGCCCTTAAAGATTCCTCTTAAAGAAATCGGTGATTCGTTTCTGGTATTCGGCTGCAAGCTGGCCATGCAGCAGGTCTTCATGAAACCAAAACTCTGCTCTGTGATTGTCTTTGAGCGCTTCTTGCAGCAGCAGGGCATGTTGAAACGAGATCAGATGATCGCCTCTTGAGTGAACGATGAGAACCGGGATCTTGAGATTCCTCGCGCTATCCTTTGGCGATACATTCTTCAGATCTACGCCCAAGAATATTCGCGCCCAGAGAGCTGTCAGCCAGCCGAGGGGATATCTGAGAACGGGGATCGCATAGAGTGCCGGTACCATAAGGTCGAGCTGGGCGTAACTCGACTCCGAAACCACCGCCTTTATTTCCGACGTGTGGGGAGCCGTCATAAGGGCCACAGCCCCGCCTAGCGAAAATCCCCATACGCCGACCTCTTCGACTCCGCGCGATCTAAGGTAAGCGATCGCCGATCGCAGATCCCTAGTCTCCTCGGCGCCGACGGTTGAGTGCGAGCCGCCACTTTCTCCGAGGTAACGGAAATCGAACAGCAGCAAGTTGTATCTTTGGCTCAGGAATGCGATAGCAGGAAGTATGTTGCCCTTGTCGGCTGGATAGCCGTGCAGGGCAATGATCGTCTTTACCGTTGGTGCTTGTTCCTGGGGAATAAACCAACCCCGCAAGGTAATGT
>VBLN01000229.1 GCA_005878685.1 Deltaproteobacteria bacterium
TGGCCAGCTCTTTCGTTTCGGTTAGCTCATGCGAATAGAGCTTGGTGAGGAGATACTCAAAGGCCTGACCAACGCCGAAGAAGCCGACATTGGTCAGCGTCGCTGCGGGCAAATAGCCGCGCAGAATATCACAAGCCTGGGCTCTGACCGTCGATCGATAGGCGCCCTCAGCCCAGCGTTTAAGCCTTTCGTCCTTTTGGGCTTCCCTATAGCTCAGCGCCTCCCCCGTCTGAGGGTGTCGGAGCTCAATCTCTTCGACCGGAAGAGATCCCTTGACAAACTCGATCATCGACTCGATCTGGCGCGAGTAGGTTTCAAAGAGAAGGTTCATTAGCTCTAGATAGCCCCCGCCATGAGGCGAGGCCATAATCTTAGGCTCGCGATAAAATAGATAGGTTCCATCTTCATCTTTCTGATCGAAGCGGACATACCGAGTCGACTTTTCAAGCGGGGCGATCCCGATCCGCGCATCCTCCAAAATGTTGGCTGCCACATTGGAGATGTTCTCGCAGGCGATATGCGCCCCGCCCAGTTGGGCCACAGAGTCGTCGCCATAGCCGACCAGGACGCGGTCATAAAAGTCCCGCGCCTTTTTGAGGGCGGCGCTCTGGTCACTGGACGGGATAGACCCGCCAAGCAAGTCTTTCAGCGCCAGCTCAGGATCGCCAAGAAATTCATCCAGGAAAGTGCGTCGCAGGCTCTTGATGGACCGGCTGTAGCGGGAGAAGAGCGCGCCAGCGACTTCCTGTGGAAGCTGAAGGCCGAAGACGTTGCGATCAAGATTGGTAAAGAAAGGGCTCTGCTCGGCAGCGGTGAATTCGTTGCTCATGGATGTGGGCCGTTGGAATCTAGACCGACAATTCTATTCGCTTCTACGGCAATGAGAAGGGAAAAGTTCTGCCGCTGCAAACTTGGCTAAGCTGACGGCTCGCACACGAGCCTTACGAGCGCGCCCACGGGAAAGGCGCTTCGCTTCGATAGATTGAGCAGCGGCGTCAACAGGTAGGGGCGATAGACCGCGGCGCGGATCAGGCGGTTGATTCTCTGACGGCGACCGAAGGCGCTGCGGCAGGCGGAATCGTAGGCCGAGAGCTGGCGCGCCGAAAAGTTTCTTTTCCTTAGGGCCGAGTCAGAAGCCTCTGCGGCTAATTCGCCGCTCTTCAAGGCAAGATAGACGCCCTCGCCGGTCACCGGCTCGGTCACGCGCACAGCGTCGCCCGCCAGGAGAAAACCGTCGCCATAACAGCGCCGGGGAGAAAAATAGAGCGGATAGACCGAGCGCGCCTCGCCGACGATCTCGCTTGCCTCCAGCGCGCGTTTGAGATGTGGATTGCCGTATAGATATTTTTCACGGAGAAGATCGACGGCCGGGCTCTCTTTCGTTTTGGACTTCTCAACCGTAAAGCACAGATTCGCCATTCCGCCTCCAAGACGCACCAACCCCGCGTATCCACCAAGAAAGAGATGGATCTGAACTTCCCCGTCAATGCCGCGACAGCCACGCAGATGAAGCTGAAAAGCAACGTATTTTCCGGATCTCTCGGCCGGCCCGGCCAACGCCAGGCGATGCGCGACCCAGGAGTTCCGCCCGTCGGCGGAGATCAAAAGCCGCGAACGCACCGTCTCTCCGTTCGCATTTTCGCCTCCGGAAAGGCTCCATCCGCCGTCCTCGCGGCGAAGAGAGTTGATTCTAAATTCCTGTCGGACGCTTACGCCCCCTTTTTTCGCTCGCTTCAGCAGCAAATCGTCCAGCTGGCGCCGGCATAGACCCAAGCCGAAAGCGTGCCGGCCATTGCTTGAAGTCAAAGGAACGCAGAGCTCGGCGGTTGGCGTCGAGATGCGGAAGGAGGAAACCTTCTCATGCTCCGCAGCGAGGAGTTCATCCTCGATGCCAAGCTTCGCGAAGATTTCCCAGTTGACCGGATTGAGAAAGTCGCCGCAGAGTTTGTCACGGGGGAAAAGGTACTTGTCCAGGAGCGCCACGGAATAACCCTTGCGCGCGAGGAAGATCGCCGCAGAGGAACCCGCCGGCCCGGCGCCGACGATCGCAACGTCAAACCGCTTCATGAGAACCTTCCAAATGAAAGGAGGCGAAGACCCGGAAAGGAAACAGCGGCGCAACGTCGACCCGGGCGATTGCCGCGCGGGCAAAGAGCTCTCGCCATTCACCCACCGTAAAGGCTCGCTTAACCGAGAGTGGCGCATCCGTACGTGTCATCTCGTTGGCAGTAAAAAGACGGGTCAGAACGGCGATGCCGCAATAAGCCAGTGGATGACGAATGAGATCGCTCACCAGGATACCGCGTCGGGCAATTCTCGACCAAGCTCTGAGCAGCGCCACGATCTCGTCTTCGGAAAAGTGGTGCAGGAGCTGAGACGCGTGAATAAAGTCAAACGAGGAAGGAGAAAAAGGGGGACGAAAGACGTTAGCGCGAACGATAGAGATCTCGGGAAAGCTCTGCGTTTGCCTGCGCGCCGCCTCAATGGCAACCTGATCTAGCTCCAGACCTATGATGCTTACCCCTATTCCCTCGCCTCTTGCCCAGCGCGCGACCGCGACTGGGATGTCACTGCTCCCGGTAGCCATATCCAAGAGAGAGAAACTTCTAATTCCGCCCTCCCTCACAAAACGCCGCAAGTGACCAAGCAGGCCGTGGTAGGCTCCGAGGTATCTATTGATGATCCTGAGATTCCTCAGATCCTTTTCCAAAAGCTCGCGAGGATTCCCGGGCAGATCCATCATCTCTTTTTCTAGACTCCGCTTCATCTTCCATTGCCCCGGGCGACGACCAAAGCGGAGTTTTTCGAGCCAAACGAGATGCAGTTGCAAAGAGCTATCTGCACGTCTCGCTCCAAACCTCGATTGGGGATGTAGTTGAGGTCGCACTCGGGGTCAGGCTCATCGTAATTTATCGTTGGCGGCAGAACGTTATCTTTCATCCCCAGGATGGCCGCCGTGATTCCTGCAGCTCCCGACGCCCCTTGCGGATGCCCGATCATCGATTTGACGGAACTCATAGGGAGATCGTATACCCTTTGCCCAAAGCAGAGCTTCATCGCCTGTGTCTCTGTTCGGTCGTTGAGTAACGTGGAGGTGCCGTGGAGCGCCACATAGCCGACATCATCCTTCGCCAAGCCCGCATCCTGAAGAGCCAGAGCCATCGCTCGCGCAGGCTCTTCGCCGCTCGGATCCAAGCGCACAGCATGGTAGGCGTCGCAGGTGGAACCGTAGCCTAGAACCTCTGCGTAGATCGGCGCGTGGCGCGAGAGCGCCTGCTCCCTCTCTTCGAGGACCAAAATCCAGGCGCCTTCGCCTAGAACAAACCCGTCGCGCAGGCGGTCGAAAGGACGCGAGGCGCGCTGCGGATCGAGATTGTGCGAAGAAGAGACAGCCTTCATGATCGAAAAACCCAACATGATCCCGGGAGTAATGGTCGCATCCACGCCGCCCGTGATGAGGTGATCTGCGAGGCCGAAGCGGATCAGATTGAAGGCATAGCCAATGGCGTCCGTGGAGCTGCCGCAGCCGGTTGAGATCACATGACTTGGACCCTTAAGGTCGAAATAAAGAGACAGTTCGCTGGAAAGGGCTCCGATCGTGGAGCTTGAGATGTTGTAGGCGCTGGCCTTTCGCACCTGATCGGTAAAATAAAGACGGTACTGCTGCTCGATAAAATCGGGCGTCCCGCCGCCGCTTCCCAGAATCACCCCCCAGCCACGTCTCTCTTCGAGAGACATCGCTGGCGCATCCACATGAGCGGACTGGAGGGCCTCTTTGGTCGCTGCTATGGCCAAGGAAACCGCTCGTCCGACGCGCTTGAGCTCCTTGGGGGGGAGATAATTTTCAGGCCGGAAGTTCTTGACCTGCCCGGCTATCTGGCAGGAGAGCGAAGAGGGATCAAAGAGCGAAATGGTATCTATACCGCTGATCCCAGAACGAGTAGCTTGCCAAAAGGCCTCCACTCCGATGCCATTGGGGCTTATGACTCCGATGCCGCTCACTACGACTCTACGGCGCGAAACCTTTCCATTGTTCATCTTGACACTGGGATCAGGACATAGTTTGATTCGAGCCATCATAGCACCCTGCGGCGCTTTGTTAAGCAGGTACAGACCTTACCGGAGGAAACACGTTGAAGCTAGTTATCGCGGGCGGCACCGGTTTTATAGGCTCGGCTCTCTGCAGCAAACTTATCGCACAAGGCCATTCACTTACCGTGCTGACCCGTTCGACATCGCCTGCCACACCCTCGACCAACAAGAAGTGGATCACTTGGAATGCCGAACCTGGTGGCGCTTGGGAGGCAGCCATCGAGGGAGCCGATGGGGTGATCAACCTTGCAGGGGAGCCCATTGCAGCTAAGAGATGGACCGCAACTCAGAAGGAACGAATCCGCTCAAGCCGCATCAACGCAACCCGAGCGCTGGTGGGCGCCATCGGAAAGGCCCAACAAAAACCGAAATTCCTGCTTAACGCGTCTGCAGTCGGCTACTACGGCC
>VBLN01000250.1:0-4100 GCA_005878685.1 Deltaproteobacteria bacterium
GAAGTCGGCCCGAGCAACCAATTCGGCGAATATGTCTCGGCCGCGGGGTCTTTCCAGATTCAACGTGATGCCGCGCTTGTTGTTGTTGAACGCAAACCAGCAGAGGCTCTTCTCGGGGTGAATTTGATCCTGGTAAAAAGGGCCGATCAGTCTTGCAGGATCGCCTCCGGGTCTTTCGACTTTGACAACGTCGGCACCTAGGTCGCCCAGGATCTTGCCGCAGAGAAATCCCAGCTCATCGGTCAGATCCAATATTCGGAAGGATGAAAGCAAGCCTTCCCGACTCTTTGCGTTGATCATTTCTCCCTAAAAAAAAGGGCAGGGAGTCCTCCCCTGCCCTCTATGCTTTTAAATTTAAAGCAAAACGAAACTATCGCCCGGTCCTCGCCAGCGAGTGGACCCAGCCTTTCATGCGCGACTTGGCATTCTGAATATCCTTGTCGCTGAAAAAGTTTTTCAAGTTGACCTTTTCTACGGCGTAAACCGGCCGCATGAAGTCGCTTTCGTAACCAAAGGGGACGGTAGCGTCAATGCACATCCCCCCCTCGAAGCGGGTGTTGGATGCGGTCCATTCTTTCTCCCCGGCGGTCATGCGTTCGGCCGGCATGAAGGTCTGGCCGCGGCCCCCGGGAATCGGATTGAGGATATCCGTATGCGGGTTGACGCGCGTGGTCAAGCCCCACATCACGTCATCCATATCGTACGGGTCGGCATCTTCGCTGACTGCGATGCAGATGCGCATCCCCTGGGAGGTCGACATCAGGGCCGACATAAAGTTACGCTGCCAGCCCTCGTCGATCTTGTTCCGCTTCTTCACTTGGATGATCGCTCCACCCCAATCTGTCATGCAATAAGGTATGTTGACGTCTTGGATGATTCCAGGCTGAATGCGCTCACACAGCTCAAACATGGCGGCTTCGCGAATCGTCGTGTCGATGTTGTGGTCGTCCAGCGTATGCACTCCGAGGGCGAAGATGATCGGCTTCGACTCGGGTTTTCTCATAGTCACCGCAGTTACATGGAAGGTCGGAGCCTTGTAGGCTTTGCCCATGTAGCCAGCCCATTCGGGGTGGAAATGGTAGCGGCCCTGAACTCCCGCCTTTTCTGCTTCCGCGGTTTCGAAGCGCCGGTCGCGCGGGTTGACGTAGCCTTCCAAAACGACCTCGCAGTCGGCGAGCGCCATCGCATTTACGGTACGAGCCTTCACGAGCCTGACGGCCGCTCCTTGAACAGCGCCGGCAACCCCGATCTCATCGCATCCCTGCGGCAGGATGACATAGTCGAACCCTGCGCCGGCCATCAACGTGCATGCCGGAGGCACTCCGAAGCACATCGTGATGGGAATCGGCTTGTTTTCGTTGTAATACTTCGTGACGACCTGCCACATGTGGGATCCCGGCGAGATCTGAAAGGTGCCCACGTTGCCCCAGCGAAAATTCATCCGGTTATATCCGAGATCGTATCCGCCCCCGAAATACTCCCCCGAGATGAGGCGGTTGCCGGAGCCGACCGTCAACTCGGGTTCGACCTCCGTATGACGGATGGGCACCAGATATTCATTGACGTCAACCGGCTTTTCAATCACGACTTCCTGGGAAGGGGCCTCCCCTTGGCTGACAATGACCGGCGGGATGGGATGAGTTAATGCGTGGGCGAGCTGTCTGGTGCGCTCACGGTCATCCTTCCAACCGAACATCTTGTTGATCGTGCTCATGTCTCCGAACAGGTTGGTGATCACTCGATGATTGGGTTTCCCCTTCACCTTATCGAAGAGGACCGGACATCCTCCGTCCAACTGCTTTTGAATGGCCGTAATCTCCAAATCCGGATTGACCTCCTTGTCACTCTCGATCAGATCGCCCTGGGATTTAAGCCAGACGAGCGCGCTGCGCAGATCGGCGATCGACTCTGCGGATGCACCAGCCATTTTTACTGCTTTACTCATCGCTGTCCTCCAAATGGATAGAACGGTATTAGGGATGAATGGTCGAGGTGGACTCTTCTTATGCTGATATCCGAGACTGAGCCAAAAGTCAACTTCCGGTAGGGCGTTCGAAAGGATGATCCGGTCTCCAAAAACATCCCTTGGCTGCAGGCCCTTTACTCTCGTTCCAATGCCTGCTATCAGTGCAAGTTATTCTTTGTCGCAGGGAATTGGTAGGGAAACGAATATGACGTCACCCGCTGAACGGACCAAGCAGGACTGGCTTCTTTCCATAGGTCTCCTATGCTTCTGTTTCTCCGGCGCCGCGGGACTCATCTACGAGGTGGTTTGGACCCGCATGCTGACGCAGATTTTTGGCAATACGACTTATGCGATTGCGACGGTCCTGTCGGCGTTCATGGCGGGTCTGGCTTTGGGAAGCTACTGGTTTGGGCGAATCGCGGACCGAGGAAAAAACGATTTCCTTCTCTACGGAATTCTAGAGGCTGGCGTGGGCATCTACGGCTTTCTTGTGCCCTGGCTGTTTAAGCTTGGGCAGATGGTCTATAACCCACTTTTCCGACTTAATGATTCCTATCCGCTGGTTTTTAACTTATTGCTGTTTTTTCTTGCCTTTATTTTTCTGGTGCTGCCCACCATGCTGATGGGCGCAACCTTGCCGGTCTTAAGTCGGTTCTTTGTCCGCAGCTTTAGTCACTTGGGGCGTCGGGTTGGAGATCTTTACGCAACTAACACGCTCGGGGCTGTCCTGGGTTGCGGCTTCGCGGGCTATTACTTGATTCCGACCCTTGGGATGCGGACGACGGTCTTTGTAGCCGCGGTCCTCAACCTGACGATCGCAGCGCTCATCCTTGTCGTAGACCGGACTCGGGTCAAAGAGCCTGTGGCCTCCGCTCTTCCTGCTACGGAGGCAGTGGATTCCAATCCAGTCGCCGCGCCTTCCTGGTTGGGATGGGTTCTCCTCGTCTGTTTTGGTCTTTCCGGATTTTCCGCCATGATCTATGAGAACGCGTGGACGCGCGCCTTGACCCTCGTGGTCGGAAGTTCCGTCTATTCTTTCACAACGATGTTGCTCACTTTCCTTGTCGGATTAGCTATCGGGGGATTTCTCTTTGCCAGGTTCATGGGAGAAAGCAGCGTTAAAGTCAGCACCTTTGGAGCGATAGAGCTCTGGGTCGGGCTCACTGCTTTGGCAACTATTCCTTTGTTTGAAAAGCTGCCGCTCATCTTCATACGGTTGCTGCACGCCTTTGGTGATACCTTCTCGCTGTTTCTCTATAGTCAGGTGTTCCTCTCCTCTATGGTCATGTTTCTCCCCACGTTGTTTTTTGGCATGACCTTTCCTTTGGTTGCCCGGTTGTTTACGCAGAGTCTCTACCGAGTCGGCAGTAGTGTGGGCATCTCTTATGCGGCCAACACCGTTGGCGCCATTTTGGGAGCGTTTGCCGGTGGATTTATTTTTATCCCTTGGATTGGCGTGCAGAATAGCATCATCCTTGCCGTGGCGATCAATCTTATAGTGGGCTGGGTCTTGGTGGTTGTCGACCCACAGTTGTCCAAGGTTCCACGCTTCGCCCTCGGAGTCGTAGTCCTGGTTGCTATCGTCGTGATACCGACCAAAATGCCGCGCTGGGACAGATTCATCCTCACCAGCGGAGTGACGATCTACAATGATCGCTACGAAGCCCTGCCTACGAACTCTTTGCGGTTGGAGGAGATGCACCGTGATCAGATGCTTTACTACCGCGAAGGTCTGACCACTACCGTCAGTGTTCACAAGATCGGTAAAGACTATATCTACTTTAAGAACAACGGCAAAATCGACGGCTCCCACGGCGACTCTCTGAGCCAGTTGATGACTGGCTATATCCCTCTTCTGCTTCATCCTTGGGGCGAGCGAGCGGCCGTCATCGGTCTCGGCAGCGGCATGACCGCGCACGCGGTAGCGGCTTTCCCGTTTCGAGAGATAGAGGTACTGGAGATCGAACCGGCGATGGCCAAGGTCACGGAGTTTTTCAGCGATAAGAACGGCAAAGTCCTCGAAGACCCGAGAGTGCGACTGATCCCTACGGACGGGCGCAACTATATCGTTGCTTCCCCCAAGCTGTACGACGTCATCGCCGCCGAGCCGTCCAATCCGTGGATCGCCGGAGTC
>VBLN01000250.1:4113-6638 GCA_005878685.1 Deltaproteobacteria bacterium
TAAAGGAAGACGGAATCTTTGCCCAGTGGTTCCACAACTACTCGATGTCTCCGGATGATTTTCGGATGGTGTTTCATACCTTCGTCGAAGCGTTCCCCTATGTCACACTTTGGGGCATGAAGGAAAGCGATTTCCTGCTTATCGGAACCAAAAAGGAGCAGGGTTTCCGCTACGAGCAACTGCGGGATATTTTTTCCAAGAACCGGGTCTTGCGAGAAGATCTAAAGGATTTAGGCCTCTCTGATCTCTACGGCGTCCTTGGATTCTATCGGATGGGGAAAAAGGAAATCATGGAATTCAGTCGGGGGGCCGGACGGAACACTGACGACGGGGCTCAGTTGGAATTTTCGGCACCGAGAAATCTTCGTCGCGCCACATCGGAGCTCAACCGGAAACTCATGCTGCCTTTTTTGGTGGATGCGCCGTGGTTGAAATCCGATGCTGGCCCCGTTCCGGAAGCGATGCGCCATTTCTATCTGGCCGAGGCCTATCTGGCGAGCGTCTGGGAAAGTCGTGCCTTGACAGAGGTGGATCGAGCGATTCGGCTCAATCCTTCGAACGCTGATTTTTATGTTCTTAAGACCAAGATTCTGCTGGAACAGGAGAAAAGCGCTGAAGCGGCAAAAGCCGCCCTTCTCGCTCTAGAGCGTTCCCCTGAGACGACTAAGAGGATTTTGGGGCTGAGCGATGATTTTTACTTGCCGGAGGCCAAAGCGGTTTATTTGAAGATTATCGCGATGGGGAGCAAGGAAATTCTTCCCTACTTGGGATTGGGCAATATTGCTCTCCATTACGGAGATACGAAGGAGGCGGAGAAATGGTTCGATCAGGCCAAGCGCCTCAAGCCTGATCATGCGGCGGTTCTTCTGGCCTGGGGCCGATTGATGTTGGCCAAAGGCAATGCCGCGATGGCGAAGGAGTTGCTCGAGCAGTCCAAAGAGAAAGGGGAAGACTCTGCAACCCTATTTGCGGCGTTGGGAGAGACGTATTTTAATTTGGAGCTTTGGCCGCAAGCGGCCCAGTCCTATGGGCAGGCTATCAAACTCAGAAGAAGAAATTATGATTGGCGCCGCTCGATGGGCATCGCCTTGGCCCGAATGGGAAAGGCCGAGGAGGCGGAAGTCAAATTCCGTGAGGTTCTTGCCCTCAATTCAGATGATGCCGCCGCGTGGCAAGAGTTGGAGAAGCTCGGAAAGAGATATTGAACCGAGCCTCTAGTCAAGGTCATTTTTGTCCGCGGCCAGTCCTGCTAGGCTTCGCGTTCTGTTCACATCTCATCTAGCCGTCTCCAGACGAGCGGTAGAACTTGCCTTTATGTCTCGTTCGTGGAATTCTCCCCGATCATATTGAGCCGCGGTTCGTGCTTCAGGGGGTCGCCTATGCTGAAAGAGAAGATCGGAGTCGTCGGAGCAGGCAAGATAGGATCGGCGATTTTGCGCGGAGTGATCCGGGCCGGTCTAGTGCGTAAAGATCAAGTCATGGCGAGTGACGTCAGCACGGCCTTGCGGCAATCCATCGCCGCAGAGCTTGGGATCGAAGTGACGTCGAACAACGGCAAAGTGTGCGACTTCGCAGATATCGTGATCCTCGCGGTCAAACCGCAGACCGTGGAGCCCGTGGTCAAAGAAATGGCAAAGAAATTGGGTAAAGAGAAACTCCTAGTCTCGGTCGCAGCAGGCGTTCCTCTCTCCCGGATCGAGAACCATTTGGCAAAGGGAGCCCGCGTGGTGCGAGTCATGCCTAATATTCCCTGTGTGGTTGGGGCCGGAGCGTCCTGCTATGCCGGTGGGGCACACGCAAATGCAGGGGACCTGGAAAAAGTCGGGTTGATTTTAAACAGTTTTGGGATTGCGTTGCCCTCGGAGGAAAAGTACTTGGATGCGGTCACCGGCTTGAGCGGCAGCGGCCCAGCCTACGTCTTCCTCTTTATCGAATCGTTGGCCGACGGAGGTGTGCAGGTAGGATTAAGTCGGGATGTGGCCCTCAAGTTAGCCCTGCAGACCGTTTATGGCTCTGCCAAGATGGCGCTCGAGAGCGGCAAGCACTTGGCGCAATTGAAAGATGAAGTTACCTCTCCCGGCGGAACTACGATCGCAGGGCTTTATGCTTTAGAAAAAGGTCAATTGCGGGGAACAATCATGGACGCGGTCCTGCAAGCTACGCGCCGCTCCCAGGCGCTAGGAAGGGGCGAGCCCTAAAAACCGAAACTGTTCCGAGTATGCGCCTTGAACCAGATGATTTAAATCTTTCGCCGCGGGAGCTAAATGGTTTGCAGCAGAAAATATTTCTTTGTTGGGAGGGAAAAAACATGACACGCTGGAATCTCGTCGTCGTTGGAGCCGCCCTCAACCTGATCTTAGGAATTCAGTCGAGACCGGCTATCTCAGCGACTCTCCTTTCCGCTGACAAGGCTGATCAGGTTGTCGTCGTGCGCAACATAACGGTCCGGGAAGGGGTCGTCTCCGGTGAGCTGGTGAATAAGTCGTCCCGTCCCCTCCGCGACGTGCAATTGCTGATCCGTTATA